>JAJFFM010000214.1 GCA_021776675.1 Robiginitomaculum sp. | reverse complement strand
GTTGTTTGGGTTTGGCCTAAATTATGGTATGAGAAATTGCAATAATGGTCTCGAACAAACGCTCTAAATCCGCCGCGCCTGACAAACTGTGGTCGCCGTTTTCTACCAATGTTAGTTTGACGTCTTCGCTCACCAGAGCATCTGCGACTTTCTGGGCGTGTCCGTAGGGGACGCTTGTGTCCCTCATGCCTTGGATGATGTGCACGGGGCATGTGATGTTTATGGGCGCGTCCAAGAGCAGGTTATTGCGGCCATCTAAAATCAGCTCGCGGCTGATCTCGTAAGGTTCGTCGTAATCGGACGGTTCATAATAGATACCATCTTGCATTATGGTGCTGCGTATCTCTTCGTCGAAATTTGCCCACATTAATTTTTCGGTAAAGTCCGGCGCAGGTGCGAGCAAGACGAGGGCGTGAATACGCTCGGGGCGCGCGAGAGCGGCGAGGAGTGTAGTCCAACCACCCATGGATGAGCCGACGATGATTTGTGGGCCATATTTTTGGGTGGGGGTCAGCTCGTCGATAACCTGTACCGTATCCGCCGCCCAGCGCGAAATCGTGCCGTCCCTGAACCTGCCGCTGGATTTACCGTGGCCAAAATAATCGAACCGCGTAAATGTGCGCCCTTGTGTATCTGCCCATGCGTGCAAGGCGCTGGCCTTGCTGCCGTCCATGTCGGATTTCAGACCACCGCACCATATGATACCGGGTTTGATACCGGGCTTGATGCCGGGTTTTACGCCAACACTTTGCTTATAAGCAATTTGGTTTTTATCAAGCCCGCCAAATGCAGGCCCTACAAGAGCAGGGGATAATAAATATTTTACTTTATACGCATTTGACATGATTTGTGACTTTCCAAACTATCTGACGTATTTTAAAGGCAGTTATGAACATTCTTCAAGTCTTACCGGAATTAAATGCAGGCGGGGTTGAGCGCACCACGATTGAGGTCGCGCAAGCGCTTAGCGAGGCTGGGCATGGTGCGGCGGGGCATGGTGCTCATGTAGTCTGTAACGGTGGACGGTTAGAAGATGAACTGCGGGCGGCAGGCGGTATCCTGCACAAGCTGAATGTCGGCAGTAAAAACCCTATGTCCCTTCGCGGTAACACCAAAGCATTGATAGACATTATCAAAACCAACAAAATAGACATCGTCCATGCGCGTTCCCGTGCACCCGCTTGGCCGGCAAAGGCGGCGGCCAAAGCTACCAATACGCCGTTTATCACTACCTATCACGGTATCTATAATGCGAAATCAGGGCTGAAACGCAGATACAATGCCGTTATGGCCAAGGGTGATATTGTCATCGCCAATTCAGAATTTACCAAAGCCCATATCCTGAAAGAGCACGGCGTAGACATAGGTAAAGGTGAGGGGAATATCGTGGTCATTCCGCGCGGCGTCGATATGTCAGTGTTTGATCCTAAATTGGTGACCGTTAAGGATGTTGCGGCCATACGCCAAGAATGGGGAGTTGGCGACAACAAGACTATCCTGCTTCCGGGGCGGTTAACGCGCTGGAAAGGGCAGTTGGTAGCTGTGGAAGCTCTTAAATTGCTTGGCGGTAAAGCCGTACTGGTTTTGCTCGGCGATGCGCAAGGGCGCGACGACTATGTGGCAGAAATAGAAACCAAAGCAGAAGCCCTCGGTGTTAGCAACCGCCTCATCCTCGCCGGACATAGCCGCTCTATGCCTGCGGCTCTCATGGCTGCGGATGTGGTGATTTCTGCCTCTACTGATCCCGAAGCTTTTGGGCGGGTTATGGCAGAAGCGCAGGCAATGGCACGGCTGGTCGTGGCCAGCGACCACGGCGGTGCGCGCGAGACAATTATAGACGGGGCAGGGGGCTATCTGGTGACACCGAGCGATAGTCAAGCACTGGCGGAGGGAATAGCTAAGGTTTTGGCTCTGCCTAAAACCAAATACGCGGCCCGCGCCAAGACGGCGCGTAAGCGCATAGAGACAGAGTATTCCGCCGCCGCCCTTAAATCCGCTACATTAGCCGTTTATGAGCGGGCATTGAAAAACGCTGGTGGTAAATAAACCACGCTGCCAAATAAACTTCTCTAGTTGCGTAAAATCGCCGCAAACCCTGATTCAGTTCTTGAATTAACGGTAGCAAACCGCCATATTCTTGCCGTACCGTAATAAAGGATACATGAATGCAGTTATTTAGGAGACCAGCATAGCCCGAAGACCACACGCCGCGCCGCCCAAAAAACGGGGCCCGCGCATAAACGATGAAATTACATCGTCCAAAGTTTTACTCATTACAGAAACCGGTGAAAAGAAAGGTGTCGTCGCTGTTGACGAAGCCTTAGGTTATGCCCGTTCCGTAAAGCTTGATTTGGTTGAGGTTGCGCCTAGCCCTGATTTGCCTGTGTGCAAAGTTCTGGATTATGGTAAAATGCGGTTTGAAGAGCAGAAAAAAAAGTCTGCAAATAAAAAACGCCAAAAGAAACAACAGCTCAAAGAAATTAAAATGCGTCCAAATATCGACGTGCATGATTATAAGGTTAAAACCAAAGCCATGCAGAAATTCTTTGATCGTGGGGACAAGGTAAAAGTTACTATCCGCTTCCGTGGCCGCGAAATGGCCCATATGAACCTAGGCCGTGATTTGCTCACCCGTGTCAAAGAAGACTTCGAAGAAACGGCCAAAGTAGAATTCGCCCCCAAGACCGAAGGACGGTTGATGACTATGGTGTTGGCGCCTAAATAGGGTGTTGGTGTTGAGCCGTGCTGCTGCATCTGTTATAAAACTCTACAACAATAATCTTCAAAGGGGACGCAATGAACAAAATTATTGATGAACAAGATTTAGCGAGAGACCATGAACGCTTTAAGCAATTAATACGTTCAGCAATTAAAGCCTTTGTTATTAGTATTATTGTTGGCTTGGTTGGGGGTTATTTGGTTTTTCAGTATTTGCCTTCCGGAAAATATCCTGCAGCAATATTATATGTTCCCGGTATCTTAGCGGTAATTGTCACATGCTTACCCATAAGAAGCCGCAAAAAGAAATGGTTTCCAACACCAGAAGCCTTGAAAGCTGCGGCAGAGTACAAACCAACGAAATAACCAATCGGTTGGGCTTTGGCGGATTTGCTCTTCTATGAACTCTGTGATTTTTATGACCGTGGTACTCGCACCTAAATAAAGGTGTTGGTGTTGAGCCAATATCGTAGGTTATTCGAAGGTTGACACTTTGCGCGGAAGATATTAGGTGACAGCAAGGTTATGGCACCTGCCGCTTGCAAGCTTTTAGCTATGGTGAAGTCCATTAAATTCTAATCATCTTTTCATGTCAGCAACATGCGCATAGATGGCAATGCAAGCTCCATTCAAACCGTGTATGTTCAACTGAACAAGGTCAAAGATGAGTGATAGCCATACCCAAGTGCCGCAAATCGGCACGCTAAAAAAACAAGCAAAACGATTGAGAGCAGAGCTAACTGACAATGGTGTTTTAATCAATCATAGTAAGTCCCTGGAAATACTTGCCCATCAACACGGGTTTAAAGATTGGAACGGTCTATATGCTGCCGCCCAAACAAACTCCATGTTGTCGACGTTAAAAATAGGCCAGACCGTAGACGGTGTCTATCTTGGCCAAAAAATTGTTGGTGAAATTATTGGGCTGCAAAAGCAGTCTAAAGGAAACCGTTACCAACTCACATTGGAATTAGAAAAACCTATCGACGTTGTGAGTTTCGATAGTTTCTCAAATATGCGCAAACGTATCACATGCAGGGTCGATGAAGGCGGTATCTCAAGAGAGAAAACATCCAATGAACAGCCTCATATGGTGTTGGGGGGTGCCGTATGACCAATACGTCAAATAAAGAAATATTGGCAAACTTCCTCAAAGATATATGGACTGACGGACGTGTGGAATGTGTCAGTAAATACCTAGCTGATACATACACAATCAAACATGACCCCGGTGATCCATGGGACGGTAAGGTTCTAACGGTTGAGGGCTTCAAAGAACGTCTCGTTCAATCAAGAGCTATGGCGCCTGATCAGGTCTTCACGGTCGTTAAGATGATTGAAGAACATGGGTGCGTAGCCGTTGCTTGGACGTGGCACGGAACGCACTTAGGGGATATTCCGGGAATTCCTGCAACAGGGAAGAAAATTAAAATGTCAGGGCTAACAATGTATGAGTTTGAAGGAAGTCGTATATCTGGTCATTGGCAAGTTGCTGATAGGTTAAGTGTTTTCCAACAGCTTACTCAGCTGTAGTAAACTCGACTTTCCAGTGTGCGTTTTTGAGCTTTAAGCGAATTTCCGCAATGCGGTTAAGGCTCCCGCTTATACATATTTTTCGGCCAGCGTCTGTGGACCCAGAACCAGTCGGTAGGGTTTTGGCGGATTTGGTCTTCTATGAACTGCGTGATTTTTATGACCGTGGCGCGGATGTCGGCCTTTTTATCTTCTGGGCTATTGCCTGTATCCACGGGTTTAATTTCTTCGTGGATGGTCACGCGGAAATTTGTGCCGCTTGTGCGCACGATTGACATGGGGATGAGGGGTGCGCCGGTCTGCATGGCAAGACGGGTCGGGCCGGGGGCGGTCATAGCGCCGTGACCGAAAAATGGAATCTCGATGCCTTCGTTAAATTTCTGGTCGTTGAGCAGCGCTACACTATCGCCCATGCGCAATGCTTGTATCAGCTCTTTGGCACCTTTGGGGCCAGATTTGGCGACCATAAGTTCAATACCATATGCTTTTCTTTGTGCGCGGATACGCTTATCGAAATACGGATTATTGGTCGGGCGGTAAGTCACACGCACGGGCAGCTTGGCTTGAGAAAATACTGCCGCCATCAATTCCCAATTGGCGAAATGACCTGAGATTAAGACCGCCCCTTTTTTGTCGCGCTTTAATTTCTCCAGTATTTCTAGCCCGACGACCTCGACATTGGAGTTTTTATCAAATACCTTAATACGACCCAGCAAGGGAAACTCGCCAAATGTGCGTCCCATACGGTTCCAGCTTTCCTTAAGCCAGGTATCTATTTGTGCATCATCCGCGTCTGGAAATGCCAATTTCATATTGGTCTTGGCTATATGGTGTTTTGATGTTTTGGGGCCGATAACCCCAATTAACCATCCGGCAAAACCAGATATTTGATTTAAGGTGAACGGTACCATCAGCAAGCGGATAAAATCATAGGCCAACACTTCTAACCGCCATCCTATATGCTTAAAAAATACTGCCATCAGTTTTTTGTTACTGCGACAATAGGATGCAAGATACGGCGCAGCGTAAGCTCATCTTCGAACTGAACGGATACAGGCCAGACGGCTACATGTTTTTGAAAGCCCTTGGGGATGCGAACATAGTCTTTTTCAGTGGTGATCAAGGTGGCTTCATCTTCGCGGGCCAAGTCGATCAGGTTTTTCATATCCGTATCTTTATAGGCATAATGATTGGGGTAAGGTTGCCCCTCGACCAGATCTGCACCCGCCCGTATCAGGGCATCAAAAAACTTATTGGGCCGACCAATACCTGCAAAGGCATAAAGCTTACCTTTAGGCAGTTGAGCATAGGGTATAAGATGCGCAGCAACAACCGGAAGGGGTTTAAGCTGCGCCAAAAGGTCTGCGCTCACCTCATAGTCCGGCGTTGGCTTCATCAAAATCACCGCATCGGCACGGGATAGCGCCGCCTCTAGGGGCTCGCGCAGAGGACCAGCGGGGAAGACGTGCTCATTGCCAAAGCCTATTTCAGCATCCACCACCAACAAAGACAGCGTCTTTTTCACCAAAGGATTTTGGTGGCCGTCGTCCATAATAATGACTTCGGCGCCGGTTTTGTTAAACCCAACCAAAGCCCCTACGGCAGCGCGCGCTCCGTCGTCGCGGCCCGCAGATACCCAAACGGGGCCTTTACGTGCCAATAACATTGGCTCGTCGCCTATGTCTTTGAATGTGTGTTTGGTTTTAACCAATACCGGCCCTTTTTCTCTGCCGCCATACCCACGGGTCAGTGCCACGGCCTTGATGCCCATACGGGTCAAACTCTCGAGCAGATATGCTGTGATAGGGGTTTTACCAACCCCGCCGACACTGGCATTGCCTACACAGATCACCGGAATTTGCGGGTCGTACGGTATAGTGGTGGCAATGCGGCGTGCTGTGACTTTGCCGTAGACCCAACCAAATGGGCTGAGCACTGTGCGGATAAACGGCGCGGCTTCGCGGCCATATTTATGGTTCCAAAACTCAGGAGCGCGTATCATTTATTCTTCTTTTTGTGATGAGAGAGTTGGCCAGAGAGAGGCGTCATGAGGGGCGCAAGTTGTGCCCAGACATAATCCAGTACGGCGTCGCGGCTCTGCGCATATTTAAGGGCGGCGTCTGCCTTGGCTTGGCGGGCTTTGGTGTCTGTCATATATTTAAGCACGGCAGGCGCGAGCTCTTCTGGGGCCAACACTCTGTCGACACCCTCGAACGCAAACATAGACATATAGGTATCGGCGAAACTGGAAATATGCGTACCCGTTATCACGGCACAATCGAGCCGTGCAGGTTCCAACGGGTTATGGCCTGACAGGCCTTCTAGGAGAGAGCCACCGATAAAAGCGATTTTCGACAGGCTGTACACAAGCCCCATTTTCCCGATACGGTCGACAATATAGACGTCAGTTTCTGCGGTGGGCAGTCGGTTAGAAGACCGCCTTACGACTTTAAGTCCCGCCTTAACGAATATAGCTTTAACCTCTGCCGCCCGCTCCGGGTGGCGCGGTGCCAATATAAGCAGTGATTTTGGCTTTTTGGTTTTTATCTCTAAAACGGTCTGTGCGATTAATTCTTCTTCGCCCTTATGGGTGCTGGCGGCGCACCAAACTTGCCGCCTGCCTATGGCGGTTTTAAGTTTTGCCAGCTCGGTAGCATTGACGGGCAATGCAGGCGCCGCATCTTTGAGGTTGCCCGAAGCTTCAATTTCGCGTCCGCTCAACCATGTTAAGCCGTTGGCAGTGGCGGTATCAGCAGCCAATATTAAATCAAAACAATTTAGTAAAGCTTTGCCGGAATTTTTACCGCGCTTCGCCCAACGTTCAATAGAGGCGGCGCTCATGCGGGCATTGACCAGAGCCAAGGGGATTTTGCGGGCATGGGTCTGCATAATCATATTGGGCCATAACTCGCTTTCTGCGAATATAGCCAGATCTGGCCGCCAATGGTCAAGGAAAGCTGTTACGGCTTTGGGGTGATCTGCGGGTGCATATTGATGTACGGCATCTTTCGGAAGTTGTTCGGCCAATAATTCAGCCGAGGTCACAGTGCCCGTTGTCACGACAATATAAAATTTTGGATGCTCAGATAATATGCGTAAAATCACAGGCATCAACATTTGGGACTCACCGACACTAGCCGCATGTAGCCAAATTATTTTTCTGCTCGGGCGTGGGTGGCTCGCAATACCTTTACGTTCACTAAGTCGTATCGGGTCTTCTTTGCCTTTTTTAGCCCGCTTGTTCAGCCAAAAAGGCAAAGCCGGAGCCACTATGCGTGTCGCAGCGCTATAGGATTTTAGGAGCGGTGTTTTCTTCACGTTTTGCGCACTTTTTTTTCTACTTGGTTATCAATCTGGCCTTTAGCATGGCCTTTTACTTTGTCTGCGGGTAGAATTATTTCACTGCCCATAGCCCGATCACAGTCTTGCGAAGCTTGATTAAGTATTTCTTCCAACCCTAGACGGGCCTCCTCAATATCGGCACTGTTTGCATCTTTAGCAACATATACCGGCCCGGCAAATATCATTTTCCCGCGGCCAAAAGGCAGTGGGAACATAAACCTGTCCCACGAACCAAACACTTTATTGTTGGACACGGACAAAGCGTAGGCGCCTATGGGCGCACCGGATAATTTTGCCAACCGAATTGGCCCTTCACCCATGCGCATGCGGGGTCCGCGTGGGCCGTCCGGTGTCATGACGACACAATCGCCGTTGTTTATGACATCAATCATTTCGCGCAGTGCACCTGCACCGCGTTTGTCTTTATCTTTATACTTTGCGCGCCGCGATCCACGAATAACATTTATCCCGAAAAACTTGGCAATAGTCGCAACCAGATCTCCGTCTCGGGATTTAGAGATAAGAAAATGTGGTTTTTGGCTCATCTTGGTCCAGCCCGCATTGGCCATTAAAAACCGTGAGTGCCAAATACAGGCGATGAAGCCTTCACCGCTTTCTTGTAAAGGTACGGACACATCCAAACCCTCTACCTGCCAACGGGTTGTCCACCTTACCAAACCCATATAACCCCGAAGGAATAGGGCGAGGATGACTTGAACAAATTTTAGGTTCATGAACCGTTTGAACAAACCTTTTCTCCCTGCTATGGCGTCAGTATATATTGCACTTTATATATTGCACTTTGGCGAATATTGAATATTGGGTATTTAACATCATTTTACAAGAGATGGATTAAAAAGGGCTGGTATGGCACTAGATTTAAGCACACCCCAAGGCCGTAAACAGGCCTATAAAGACCTTATTTGGGGTGATCACGGCTTTTTGCGTGTCTGGTTTAATAATCAACACAGGATTGGGCCAGAAGATAGTGGTGATGTCATGTACCGTGCCAATCAACCTTCGCCCAAGCGCATCGAGCAATTGGCCAAGGACGGCATTAAAACCATCCTGAATCTACGCGGGCAAAGCGATAAAGGCTATTATGCGCTCGAAAAAGAAGCCTGCGAAAAACACGGCATTACACTGATAGATTTTCGTATGTATTCCCGCGATACGCCAAAAAAGAAAAGCCTGCACGGGCTAAAGGCATTGTTTGAGACAATAGAGTATCCGTGTTTGATGCACTGTAAATCAGGTGCCGACAGGACGGGCATTACGGGCGTTCTGTATAAGCATTTTCATCTCGGTGAACCTATTGCGGACGCGGTGGAACAACTGAAAATAAAATACTTACATATGAAAGCCGGCAAGACGGGCATGCTCGATTTCTTTTTTGATGATTATTTACAATATGCGAAAGTCGGTGATCTAGGTTTCATGGATTGGGTTGATCAGATTTACGATCCTGCGGACGTCAAAGCTCGGTTCATGTCTGGCTGGATCGGCAATATCATCAGCGAGAAAATATTCCGGCGGGAATAGGGTTTTTAACTGTTACTACACCTGTCATCCCGGGCTTGACTCGGGACCTCGTACTTCAGTCGAAACATTGAGGCCCCAGCTCAGCACCGCAAGAGTGGTTTGGCCGGGATGACAAAAATGCTAATGATAGACGCACTGTCTACGAAAATTGCAATGCCCGTAATTTTGCGTACAGACCGTTTTTTTTCATCAGTGTCGTATGTTTGCCGCTTTCGACAATTTTGCCTTCGTCCAATACGAAAATTTTGTCAGCATTTTTGACCGTGGATAATCTGTGGGCAATGACAAAGACCGTGCGACCAGCCGTGAGTACATCCAGAGCCGATTGTACCTTGGCCTCAGCAGCGGCGTCGAGTGCACTCGTGGCTTCGTCGAGCAATAATATAGGTGCACCGCGTAACATAGCACGGGCGAGGGCGATGCGCTGTCTTTGACCGCCTGATAATTTACTACCCGCTTCGCCGACACGGGTTTGGTAACCGTCCTTTAATTCCGTGATAAAGCCGTGAGCGGCGGCGGCTTTGGCAGCGGTTTCGATGTCTTCTGCGGATGCATCTTCTTTGCCAAACCCGATATTGGCTGCCACTGTATCATCGAACAAAGTTATGTCTTGGGACACCAATGCCATAGAATTTCGCAGTGAAGTGAGCGCGATATCCCGAATGTCTATACCGTCGATTGTAATACTGCCGTCCGTCACATCATATAGACGTGCAATCAGGTTTATAATGGTGGATTTACCACCGCCTGAAGGGCCGACGAGGGCTATGGTTTGCCCCGGTTTTACCTTAAAATTTAAACTAGAAATAGCCCGTGTGCCGTCTTCATAGGTGAAGTTCACATTGCTAAACTCAAGTGCGCCTTTTACTTCGCCGAGCTCTACGGCATTCGTTTTTTCAGTAATGGTCGGCTTTTCGTCTATCACTTCAAATATCCGGTGCAGTGCCGCGAGCCCTTCTTGTACGACATTGTTGAGCGTACCAAGAGCCCGCACGCGCGGCGACATGGCTATTAGCATTGTTAAGACTCCCGCAATAGCCCCCGCCGTCGTGTGCCCGCCGACAACCCGGTAGACACCAAGCGCAAATACGCCAGCAATAGCGATACCGCCGAGGACTTCTAAAATAGGGTCAACTCTTGCTTGGTTGGTGACCAGTTTCAGATATAGCCGCACCCGTTCGCTAAAGGATGCGCCGAGCCTTGCGTTTTCATAATCTTCTAAGCCGTAAGTGCGCACCATGCGAGCGCCGGAAAAACTCTCGCCCAATTGGGATGTAATAACCCCGATTTGCTCCTGCGCATGTTTAGCATTGCCGCGTAATTTTTTTGAAATATTGAGGATAGGCCAGATGGCTATGGGGTAGACGATCAGGATTAAAAAGGACATTTGCCAATCAAGCCATAACATCATGCCAATACAGAAAACCACGGTGAGCACATCACGCACAAGGTTTGTCATAGTGCGTAACATGGCATTGGTAAGTACCGTCACGTCATTGGTGAAGCGAGATATTAGTGTGCCGATCGGCTCTCTGCCAAAGCGGGCATAGTCGGCGCGGTGTATGCTGGCGAACATAGATTTCTGCAAATTACCAATAGTGTTGAGCGCTACGGAATTTGCCAAAATGGATTGCAAAAACATAGAGACACCGGAAATAATTGTCACCGCAATAATGATGGGTACGACCGCCCATGCAAAGCGTTTGGCTTGTGCACCTGCGTCAGATGCCACGATATCACCGCCTAAATTTTGGGCGACATCTATTATGTGTTTGATCAAAAACCCGTAAGCTGCGGTTGCCGCCGCTAGGATAATCATAAATACAAAAGCCAAATATAACCGACCTCTGAAGGGACGGATATAATCTTGCCACAAACGTCCAACTAGGCGTTTATCATTGCCTTGTAGTTTCAGGATGTTTGTTTTGGACTTTATATTTGTTTTGGGTTGGGCCATTTAGTTTTTCTCTACCCTATAATGCCGTCATTATCAGGATCGATAAGGTCATGCGCATGTAAAATAAAGAACCGCATATGGGCATTATCAACAGTGCTTTGCGCCGCGTTTTTCCACGCATCATAAGCTTTGGCATAATTCGGATAAGCGCCAATATATGCCATGTTGTCCAGATCGATAAACTCCGTTTTCATCGGGTCTATTAACTCACCGCCAATGACGATATGTAAAAGTTGCTTTGATGCTTTTTTGTCGGATTTTCGGTCGGACATTTTAGTCTCCAATTGTTGTGAGTTTAGGGTGTTATCCTGCTCTCTTATTTTTGTTAATAACAAATCGTGCAGATGCGGGCTAGCACAAATGACGCCGTTTTCGGTAATATGGTCTTTGGCAAAATAAAAGGCATTGTCGTCTAAATCAGTAGTCGTGGCACCAGCCTCGTTGGCAATAATCGTGGCGGCGGCTAGGTCCCAATCGGATTTTGGTGTAAAGGATACCGCCGCATCATGGATACCAGCTGCGACCAATACTATCCGGTAAGCCATAGAATTACGGATGGATACTTTCATATCGGGCCAGCCAAGACGTCTAAACTTGCGCGGATAGCCGATCATGGAACAGCCCTTAATAGAAGCACATTTGCTTGGTGATATTGTCTTACCGTTAAGCCGTGCGCCTGCGCCGAGGCCCGCTTCGAACATTTCATCTAAAATAGGATTATAGACAACACCGGTAATCGCTTTGCCGTTTTCAATCACCGCTAGACATATTGTGAAATGTGGTCTGCCGTCCATAAAGGCGCGGGTGCCGTCAATGGGGTCAACAACAAAACTATATTTGGATTTTATGCGCGATGCGTCGTCTTTCGTCTCTTCGGATAGCCAGCCATAATTGGGGCGGGCTTTCTGTAAGGTTTTTTCCAGATAATTATTTACCGCAATATCGGCTTCGGTTACGGGATGGTTTTCTGATTTGTTCCAACTTTTGGTGTTGCCCTTGTGGAAATAGTCCCGCGCGATAGCGCCTGCGGTGCGGGCCGTTTCTATGAGTAGGGCTAAATCTTTGCTACGCACATCGTTTCTTTTGGTGCTAGGCGCTTTATTTTTATTGCTGCTACGCACTTTATCTTTATTGGTGCTACGCACATTATCCTTTTTGGTGCTACGCACCGGCAATCACCATGCTCTCGACCAAAAGGCTAGGGCAGGTCACAGGGTTGTCCATAATAAGGTCGTCAGCAGCGGTAATGGTTTTGAACATATCGAGCAAATTACCGGCGATAGTTACTTCGCTAACCGGATAAGTCCGCTCGCCGTTCTCTATGGCAAACCCGGCAATGCCGACGCTGTAATCACCGGTATTGGGGTTCAGGGATGGGCCGAACATTTCTGTAATAAACAAGCCTTCGCCCATATCTTGCATCAGTGCATCAGGTGATTTTTTGCCCGTATCCATCCAGACATTTGAACAGGCAATACCCGGTGGTGAAGACATGCCTCTATGGGCGTGGCCAGTTGTGGATAGTCCGAGCTGGCGCGCCGCAGCGCTATTCATCAGCCATGTTTTTAAGACACCGTTTTCGATAAGCGGTAAAGCTTTACCTGCCACACCTTCGCCGTCCCAAGGGTGGGAGCCACCTGCGCGGACGATATATGGGTCGTCAGTTATATTGATACTTTCATGAAACACTTGCGTGTCCATGCTGTCTTTTAGAAACGAAACACCGCGGGCAATCGCAGATCCGGAAATCGCGTTGGTAAATGATGATAGCAGGCTATTGGCCACCCGGCGCTCAAACAATATGGGCAAATTACTCGATACCATTTGCTTGGCACCCAGTCTGGAAACTGCCCGTTTTCCGGCTTTGATGCCTATGCTCTCGGGGGCTTGCAGGTCTTCTAGCCAGCGGGTAGATTTATAATCATAATCTCGCTCCATATTGTCACCGTCGCTGGCAAAGGCCGCGACCGAAAGACCGTGGCTTGAGGATTTCCAACCGTTTGAGAACCCGCCAGATGTCATCAAATAAGTAGCCCCCTTAACACAATAGGCATTGGCGCCTTCGGCTTGGCTAACGCCTTTTATACTGAGCGCTGCGGCTTCTAATTCTTGGGCACGGCTAAGGAGTTCACCTGCGTCCAAATCAGCCGGATCATAAATGTCCAATTCCGGTTCAGATCTGGCTAATTTATCGTTGTCCGCCAAACCGCAATACGCATCTTCGGGGGCTAATTTTGCCATGGCGACACAGCGTTCCGCCAATTTATCCAGACTGTCACCCGAAAGATCAGAGCTGGAGACACAGGCTTGGCGTTGTCCGACAAAAACCCGCAGGCCAATATCTTTACCCTCTGAATTATCGATGTCTTCAAGAACACCGCCGCGCACCCCGATAGACAGTGAACGCCCATAAGCACCTACGGCCTCTGCTTCATTTGCGCCATGTTTTTTGGCCAAGCGTAAGAGGGTTTCGAGGGTAGGTTTTAAAGTGTCGGGACTAAGGTAAGATGTAGCAGGTTTTTTCATGGGTGCGCTTTTAACAAATAGGACGCGACCCGCAAGCGCTATGTCGCGACTAGGAACAATAAATATAGAGCCATAACGAGGAGGCTCGTGGCTGTTATTACCATGCCGTAAAAGCGGCCAATGCTTTTGCCTTTAAATTTGGAATAGCCAAATGCATGCATGATGCGACCCAAAGTAAATGCACCGCCAATCCCGTACATCCAATAAGCTGATGCTCCGCACGCCGCCATGCCGTATAGGCCGATCATGGCAAGGGGCGCGTATTCCGTAAAATTACCGTGAACCCGAATTGCGCGCTGCATGTCTTCATTATCGTTGTGTCCCATAGAAATTGACCGTGAATGCCGTTGACGAACGACAAGGTATGTCAAAACGAAAAGTATAAGTATGTTGATTGCCGTAAATAACGTCGCGATTTCGATTAATGCCATGATGTTTTCCCTGGATTATTTTTGCTATGAATTCAGCACTGTCATAATGTCTTTGGCCTCTATGGTCGAGGCTTTTTCCAGTGCATTAATATGGGCTTCGGGTGGTTGTCCCCCAGAGACAGCAAATGTGCCGTTATAGATAAATGTCGGTACAGAAGTAACGCCCAGTTTTTGAAAATAGGCGAGCTCGGTTTTTATTTTGTCAACGTCCCGCCCCGTCTCCAGAAGCTCTGTCACAAGCTTACCGTCCATGCCTATTTCGTCTGCGGTGGCTGCAAGGATTTTGTTGTCACCCACGTCCTTTAGGTCTTGGAAGGCAGCCTTGAACAAAGCCCCTGAGGCCGCGTGAGCTTTACCCTGTCCAGATGCCCATTTGATGAGGAGATGCGCTTTAAGCGTGTTGGGCCGCATGGGTATGTCGTCAAAATGAAATTCTATGCCCGCGTCTCCTGCAGCGGCTTCCAGATGTTTGCGCATGGCTTTGAATTTATCACTGCGGCCAGTTCCGAACTTGGCTTTCATATAATTGGGGTAGGGCATGCCGTCTTTGGGAATGCCTGCGTCCAACATAAAGGGACGCCAATTAATCTGCACATCTATATCCGGCGTAGCGGCGACGGCCTTATCAAAATACTGTTTGCCCAGCCAACACCAAGGACAAACAATGTCAGAGACGATATCAACAATAACGGTTTTTTGGTTCATACATTACACTAACGCTATGGTATGATTTTGTCGCGCTTAAACTGCTGAGCTAGGCTGTATTTCTGGTTGGTTAGACTCTGCGCGCAATTTGTGCTATGGTTTTGCTCAACTTGGGCAAAGGAGGCGCTTTATGCCGCACTATAAACGAGGTGATATACAATTTGAGCACAAGGCTGCTGGAACCATAGACGGTAGCGAAGATGTGGTGGAAATGTTTTCCTGCTTCCCGCCGCCGAAAGGTACGCGACAAGGGGCAAATCCGGTTTTGAAATATTCACCGTTTCAGCCAAACAAATTCTTACAGCCCGATGAAATCAAACGCATCGAAAAGTTTGCCGCAAAAGCAGGGGAAATATTGCCCATAAAGACGGCTCAACAAGAATTAATAGCAGCGTTTAAAATTAAACCACTGCAAATTGACCTTAAAAAAATTCCGCAAAAATGGCGTAAGCCCGATAAATGTGCTGATGTGAAGATCACGGTGCAAGTCCGCAGTAAAATCCTGACCATAGACGCGGTCGCGAGTAAGGATTTAACCTTGGATAAAGTGACATGGCCTAAGGGCGATAGTATGGCCAGTTTTCGCATTATAGTGCCAGACCAATACATGTTTTACCGCCGTAAAATCCATAACGAGAAATGTTGTCCTCTTAAAGACGGGGAAAAACCACCGATTTATGAGCCCAGAAAAGAATATTGGACCGATCCGCAATTTGTTGATTATTCAGGGTTTAAAGGAAAACTTGATTGGAAAAATGGTCTCAAATACGACATGGACGGTTTCAAGCTTAAACTGGATTATGACTATACACCATTTGACCCTGAAGACGATCAGCCGCCACAGCCTTGGATAGGACTTGAATATAAGTTTTAGGTTGTGAGCCTAGCGATTATGCTGCTTACTTTGGCCATAAATCAAGCAAGGCTTGTCGTACATGCCGGGAATGTTCGGGATGGTGCGTAAGTATCGTGAGCCGAGCTTTTCGGCCACATTGATACTGGCAATGTTTTCTGGGGCAATGACGTGGATTACTTCGTCCCAGCCCAATGTTTCAAAAGCATATTGGATACAAGCCGCGCCTGCTTCTGTGGCATACCCTTTCCCGGTAAAATCAGGGTGCAATGTCCAACCAATTTCTGGCTGTGGCCAACCTTCGGGATTCCACGGCCCAATACGCCCCGCCCATTTACCCGTGGCCTTTTCAATGACAGACATAAATCCGTAACCGCGAATTTGCCAATGGCCCATGTTGACCGCCATAGAGCGCCAAGCTTGTTGCCGGTTCATGACCTCAATGCCCAAATGCTTTACCGTATCAGGATCAGCAAAAGCCTGTGCCCAGTTTTCAAAATCATGGTCAGGGTCTATTTCGCGCAAGATCAAGCGCTTAGTTTCTAATATCGGTTCCATAAGTCCTCATTAGGACTTTTCTTGACCATAAATCAAGCGGGTACGGCCTCCCCGATTGCCTGACTGTTTGTCAATCCGTGTTTCCAATAGCTTCGAGCCGAGTTTTTCCGCAAGAGCAATACTGGGGATGTTTCCCTCTACAATAACATGGGTGACACGGTCCCAACCAAGCGTATCAAAGACGAATGGAAGACAGGCTTTGGCGGCCTCGTATGCATAGCCCCTACGGGTGTGCGCCGGATGCACGGCCCAACCGATTTCCGGTGCTGGCCAACCATGAGGATAATACGGGCCAATGCGGCCAACCCATTCGTCGGTGTCCTTAAGGATGACCGAGAAAAAACCGTAACCGCGAACTTGCCAATGACCGATGTTCATAGCCAAATTTTGCCACGCAGCATCTTCGTCGCACGGTGTGTTGTTCCACAGATATTTAACACTGTCCGCATCGGCCATCATCTCGGCCCAAAAAGGAAAATCCTTCGCCCCGTCAATGGGGCGAAGGATTAATCGTTCTGTTTCTAATCTTGGACCGGTTTTAGTCATACGGATTAGTCGGCAAGATCCGGATCCATTTTAGTACAATCAGCCATCAGGCCTTCTACTGCGGCTACGGAACTTAGGAATCCTGCGCGCTCTACCTTATTGAGGCGAATGTTGAGGACTTTCTCGACGCCGCGCTTGCCGATAACCGCAGGTGCGCCGACATAGAGACCGCGCACGCCAGCAATTTGACCAGCAAGTTTCACGGCGCACGGCAGGACGCGGCGTTTGTCTTTGAGGTAAGATTTGGCCATTTCAATGGCGCTTTCCGCAGGTGCGTAATAAGCCGAACCATTGCCGAGCAAACCAACGATTTCGCCGCCGCCTTTACGGGTGCGATCAACAATTGCGTCGATGCGTTCTTGGGTTGTCCATTTCATTTTAATCATGTCTGGCAATGGAACGCCCGCAACCGTGGAATAACGCACAAGCGGCACCATGCTATCGCCGTGACCACCAAGTACGAATGCGGTTACGTCTTCGATAGAGACATTAAACTCTTCTGCGAGGAAATAGCGAAAACGAGAGCTATCTAACACGCCAGCCATGCCGACAATTTTACGCGGGTTAATACCTGAAAATTTCTGTAGCGCCCAGACCATAGCGTCCAGAGGATTGGTGATACAAATAACAAAAGCTTTGGGTGCGTGTTCTTTGATGCCCGCAGCAACTTGTTTGATAACACCGAGGTTCTTAGAGACAAGATCGTCGCGGCTCATGCCCGGTTTGCGGGGGAAACCGGCCGTGATGATGACAACATCAGCGCCCGCAATATCTGCGTAATCATCTGTGCCTTTGAAATTGCTGTCATTAGAAAATATGGCACTGGCTTGGTTTAAATCAAGGGCTTTGCCTTGTGCCGGGCCTTTGAAAATGTCGAACATAACAATGTCGCCCAAGTCTTCGCGGGCAGCTACATGTGCCAAAGTTCCGCCGATCATGCCTGCGCCAATCAGTGCGATTTTTGCTCGTGCCATTTTAGTCTCCTAAGTAAGTGAATTTATTTAGCCGTGGGGTAGGCCTATAAAAATGGTTTACGCCTGTATAAAACAAAGCGCAATAACTGTTAGGTGACATGCGACAATAAAAACGGATAATAAAAACAAAAAAGGCCACCGAGTTGCTTTGCTTGGGGCGACCTTTTTCCAAAGCCTTCCCCCGTTTTTACGGGGGAAGTGGACGCCTCTTGGCGCTCGATGGGGGTAAACTCTAGTCTTGCGCAAGATTGGTAGGATTTCCCCCATCGCCTTCGCTACGCTTCGGCACTTCCCCCATAAATATGGGGGAAGGAAAAAGCTTACTTTTTAGCGCGCGGCTTTGGCCTAGCCTTTGCTTTAGGTTTGCTCGGGAACCATTGTTCTAATTTGAAGCCAGCCCATTTATGACCACCCCAACCAAATGCAACCGCACCACCAACACCTGCCGCAAACGCTGCTGCCCAGACGAAGGACTTAAACGCGGTGTTTACGATTTCATCACCAATACCCATTTGGCTTAAGCCCATGAATGTAACAATTAAGATGGTCACGTATTTAATGATTTTTCCGACGACTTCACCCATAGCCTGCGTGGCAATGCGTGAGATAACATTGGCGATGAAAAACCCGACGCCGATAATAATAGCGCCAAGCGTAATGCTACCGCCTAGGCTCAAGAGTTGATTAAATATCTCGGTCAATTGGTCAATGCCGAGAATGTTCATAGCAGCGATTGCGCCCATCAAAGAAATGCCGATGAAGGAAATTGTTGCAATGATGTTTGAAGGGATAATATTAGAGCTAGTTTCGCCGTCTAGCTCGCCGATTGAGCTTAGTGCCGTATCAATACCCATTGCAGGCAAAGTGTTACGAGCTAGGTTGGCTACAAATTTACCAATCGTAACCGACAGACCAAAGACAACCGAAGCAGATATTAGCTGTGGGATATAGCTCATGACTTGATCCAACATACCCGTTAGCGGACCTGTGATACTTTCGATATCAAGAACACCTAATGCGGTGACACCGAATAGGAACAAAACAAAGGCAAAGACCACACCGCCAACCGTTTTGGCAATAGTATTGGACGTATCCTTAGAATCGTCTTCAGCACCAAGACGTGAAGCTAAACTATCAACTTGCGCCGCTTCCAACGTAGAGGTAACAGCCTCTCGAAATATTTTGGCTAAAATCCAGCCAATGAAGAATATAAACCCTGCTGACACGATACGCGGTACATAGGCAAAAATATCATCAAGCATGCTGCGTATGCCTTCTAAGGGCTCCGCAAGTGCAGGAAAGCGCGATAGACCAAGCATGATAAAGAACAGCCACAGCACCCAGAATATGGCCTTGGATAATGATTTACCTATATTGCCGCCCGTGGTTTTGGCTTTGCGGCCAAGCCCAGTTTTGTTTATCGCACCCGATACAATTAAGCCTGCAATTTTTGAAATAAAATAACCGACTATGATAGTAATAGCTGCGAGTACGGGGCCAATTGCCCAGTTAGGCATCCAACTCATATAATTTTCAATCTGTTCCATGTTTAAACCCTCTAAATATAGTTCTAGACGTCTATCTGCTTTCGGATAGATGCCCGCCAAACTTAGTGCTCCGCCACAAATCACTTACCGCGAATCTATGTCCACGAGAACATTTAGATAATCTAACATGAACATAGTCTAAATAAAAGCTGTCTTGTTATGGGAGATAAGCTACAAGCAAAATACATAATGACGTTTTAATGACCAAGGTAAAGCAGCAGGGATAAGTGCCAAAAATGAACAATTTTAAAAATCGAGGATTGTTCATTGTCCTAACTTTAAGCGCGTTTTTAATGTTGGCACTGGCCTCATACACATTGTCCGTGCATCCAAAGTCTACGGAAGATGGCCGTCCTACAGAAACCCAACAAGAGGCTATTCAAAGTGGGGGTTGAGACGGAGCTACTAAAACGGGTGCAAGCGGGTGCGCTGCGTACAGACGCCGAGCAATTAATAGCTGCGAAAAAGCTGGATGATTTACTAGGGCGGTTGAAAGATTATAAGCCGAAGCGGACGTTACGTGGGCGAACCCATCAAGTTAAAAGCGTGCCGAACGGTCTTTATATATGGGGCAGTGTCGGTCGCGGGAAATCCATGTTGATGGATATGTTTTTTGAACAAGCTACCACCAAGCGAAAATCCCGTGTGCATTTTCATGCCTTCATGCAAGACATTCATAAACGCATCGCAAACTGGCGTAAGCTCTCACCTAAAGAACGCCGCAGTCAACCCAATTATGTGTGGGGCGCAGGTGATGACCCCATAGCCCCTACAGCCAAAGCCATAGCAGAAGAGGCCACATTACTATGTTTCGACGAGTTCCATGTCACGGATATTACCGATGCCATGATATTAAGCCGCTTGTTCACTGCATTGTTGGCGCGGGGCGTAGTCGTAGTGGCGACTTCAAACCGTGCCCCTGATGATCTTTATAAGGACGGGCTTAACCGGCAATTGTTTTTACCATTTATTGAACTGCTGAAACAAAAACTAGATATATTGGCTTTTGATGGGGATGAAGATCACCGGCTGCGAAAATTGCAAAAAGCTCCCATGTATTATAGCCCGCTCGGCGCAGATGCGGATGCTGGGGTTGAAGCAATTTGGCAGCGCTTGATTAAGCCGAACAAACCAAACTTGCAGACATTACGGGTGCAAGGGCGAGAGATAAAACTATTGTCGGCGTCCGGCACAGCGCGAGCAAACTTTTCTGATTTGTGTGGTCGTGCACTTTGGGCGGCGGATTATCTGGAAATTGCTAAAAACTTTACCACACTGATTTTAGAAAATGTACCAAAAATGGGACCGCATAACCGCAATGAAGCCAAACGTTTTGTCACCTTGATTGATGCGCTGTATGAAAATAAAACCAAATTGGTTTTATCGGCAGATGCACTCCCCGAACAATTATACGACGCAGGGGACGGCGCTTTCGAATTTGAACGCACGGCTTCGCGTCTGACGGAAATGCGCTCGGGCGAATATATCGGTCAAGAGCATGCATTGGCACTCACTAATCCTTGATAAACGATTCAGGTTTTTTCAATCTCTATGGGCTAAGTGGGATACATGATTTTGCAAAAACCTTATATGGCTCGCCTCGTGGATCTGTTTGAAAAATATAATGTGTCTCAAATACTGCGTTATGGTGTTGTTGGTATTTGTGCGGCAATGACCCATGCTCTGGTGGCATTTACTGTATTTCATATTCTAACAATCGCACCGACCCCTAGTAATTTTTCAGGCTTTGTTGCTGGTGCATTTATTTCTTATTTTGGCTCTTATTATTTTACCTTCAAGAATGCAAATGGACATAATGGTAGCCACACACGTTCTTTACCGCGCTTCGCTTTGGTCTGGTTGATTGGTATCGCGATTAATGTGGGGCTGTTTCAAACATTGCTCAGCCTCTACGCTGTGCCGTTCGCGCTCAACGTTTTCATAGCCATCGTCCTGACGCCCACCGCCCAATATTTGATGCTAAAGTTCTGGGCGTTCAAAAATTAACTTCCTATTCTTTGCGCTTTACAGTTACGCATAAATCCACAAAATACGGTTATGCATATAATCGATCAGTTAATCGCGGAACGCGCACAAAAATTGATGAAACGTCAGCAGGTCTGGCGGGCTATCCGTCCGACCCTGTACAGAGCGCTGGGGTATGAAAAAGCCGTAAAAATGGCCGATATTATGGCAGATTTAAGCGGTTGGGATGCCTTTGCCCATGTCAGCGCGATGCTCAACCTGCCGCCCTTGGTAAGCGGGTTAGAGCACGTACCTGAGAGCGGCAAGGTTATGATAATTTCCAATCATCCGACGGGATTGGCAGACGGCGTATTTGTTTATGATGCGCTCAAAGCCCACCGCCGTGACCATATGTTTATGGCCAATGCCGACGCAGTGCGGGTTGCGCCAAACTGCACGGACATCATTATTCCGGTGGAGTGGGTCACCGAAAAGCGCACGCCCGCCAAAACCCGCGCGGTTTTAAAATCTTTAAAAGCTGCGATTAATAATGAACGTGCCGTGGTAATATTTCCCTCGGGCGTACTGGCCAAAATGACATGGGGCGGGCTTAAGGATAAACCGTGGAATCCGACCGCCGTTAGTGTGGCACGCAAAAACGATGTGCCGATTATACCACTGCGCATTAACGCTCGTAATTCGGCTATGTATTATTTATTTGCGCTCCTCAATAATGAACTGCGCGATATTACTCTGTTCCATGAATTGTTCAATAAAAGCGGCTCAAGACCAGAGCTCACATTCGGCCCGCCCATAGACCCTTCTACATTGCCCAAAGGCTCAGCCCAAGCCACTGGGGCGGTTCGTGATATTGTCGAAACTCTTTAAAATTGGACGTAAATCTAGGTTTAAACGACCCGTGCTAAATCACCCGTTCCACCAACATTTTTTTGACCTCTGCAATCGCCTTGGCCGGGTTTAGGCCTTTGGGGCAGACATTGGTGCAATTCATAATGGTGTGACAACGATAGAGCCTAAATGGATCTTCCAGCTCGTCGAGACGTTCACCTGTCGCTTCATCGCGGCTATCGATGAGCCAACGGTAAGCTTGTAGCAAAACTGCAGGGCCGAGATATTTGTCGCCGTTCCACCAATAGCTCGGGCAGGACGTTGAACAAGACGCACACAATATACATTCGTAAAGCCCGTCCAGTTTATCGCGGTCTTGTTCGCTTTGACGCCATTCTTTTTCAGGTGTCGGCGAGGTTGTGTGTAACCACGGTTCAATCGCTGCGTATTGCGCATAAAAGTTGGAAAGGTCAGGCACCAAATCGCGCACGACCGGGAGATGCGGCAGAGGCGAAATAGTAATCGTCCCGCCTTTAAATTCGTCGATACCTTTGGTGCAAGCCAGTGTATTTTGCCCGCCAATATTCATGGCACAAGACCCGCACACGCCTTCGCGGCATGAACGCCTAAAGGCTATTGTTGGGTCAACTTCATTTTTTATTTTCAGAAGAGCATCCAAGATCATTGGCCCGCAATCATCCAGATCAACAGTATAGCTGTCCCATGTTGGATTTTCGCCGTCGTCAGGACTATAGCGGTAGACTTTAAACGTCTTTGTGCGCCCGGATTTGCCTGCCCCAACACTAGCAGCCCCAACACTAGCAGAAAGGGGCCAAGCTTTGCCTTTTCCGATTTTGGAATTTTTCGGCAGTGCCAGTTCAACCATTATACTCTCCAACTGATTTGTTTTGTTTATACGCCCTCATACGCAATTGAAAAGAGGGAATTGGCTTCGCTTTGTAGGAATGTTGGCCAAAGGAATAATGGATACGAAAAGATGAGTTTTAGAAAGTACTAATTTGCTAACCAGCGTCCCGCAATTTGTCCCAAGCTTTAAATTCGTAGGCAATGGACTGCTTGATCATTTCGCGCCAGACGGGTTCGGCAATATCTACGCTTAGACCTTGTTTCACCGCTTCGGCTTTAACCTTGCTGACAACGTCTTCGATGCGCACACTGTCATAAACGGCGGCGCGGTCAGTTTTAATGCGCGCGGCGGCTTCCATATAGGCTTGGCGGCGGACGATCAGAGCCACCAGTTCACGGTCAAGTGCATCGACGCCCAAACGGACTTCGGTCATCGTCATGCAGTCTTTTGCTTCAATAATGGGAGCAGGTTTAGTCATGTGTGTGTTCTTCTGTTGGCCACTGGGTCAGGAGTTCCGGATCGAGATGGCGATTACGCCATTTTAAACGCCAACACAAGTGCGGACCAGTGGAGCGGCCTTTTGAGCCAACTTCGCCGATTTTCTCGCCTCGTTTGACGACTTGCCCCGGCTTCACATCAATATCGTTCATATGCAGATACATAGAAATCAGGCCTTGGCCGTGATCAATCAGCACCATAGCGCCTTCAAAATACAGATCATCATCCGCCATTGAAATCACCCCGTCCGCAGGCGCGTAAATAGGTGTGCCAACAGGTGCGGCAATATCGACCCCGTAATGAGGTTTTTTGGCCTCGCCGTTCAATATCCGCTGTGCGCCAAACGGCGACGTTTTGGTGAAATCCTTAAGCGGATAATCAAACCCGTCCTCAAACCAGAGGGTTTGCTCCCGCGATGCAAAGCCGACCTTTTTACGGGCAGAGGAGGCACGGATACGAACGAGTTCGGCGTCGGAGAATGTAGAGACTTGTGAAGGCGGCAGGCCGTCAATACGGGATATAGCATATTCGCGGGGGGCTAAATTTAGATTCTTTTCATGAATTTTTATGCCGTCGATTTTAAACGTTATTTTTTCTTGTCTTGGCGCGTCCCTATCAAAACCAATGATAAACTTACCGTTCTCATCAGCGCGCAATGCAATATCACCAAGAGTTAGATGCGCGCCTGGCATTGTGGTACAAAGAGCCGTCCCGCCTTGTTCATAAATGCCCTCGCATTTTATGGGTGATAAGAGCCCTCCCATATCTCGTCCTATGGATGGAAAATCTCTATGAGATGTTATTTGTGCTTCGCTCTCGGCTTGACCGTAGGCGGGCAAAATGAGTGTGCAAAATATGGATGCAAATATCTTAAAACCTATCCTCAAGACTGGCTCTCTTGCCAGCGTTTCAAACTTGCCACGGCGTCTACATAGGCTTCTTGTAAATCTTCGCTCCAGTATTTAAGTTCTTCGAGTGATATGCGGGTTTCTGTGACGGCGCACAGGACATAGCTTCCGGATTCCAAAATAAGGTAATCGGATGAACCATAGCTAAGTTTAGCTTCACGGTTGGCTTGGGTAAAGTTTAACATACTTGCTCTCTAAACAATAGGCTTTCTAAATTATGGTCATGCTACACTAGAAATAGTTAAATCAAAAGAGGTCACCCTGTATTTTCTCAGTTGGTTGTATTGGTTTCTTTTTACGTCTTTGAACGGCAGGTTTTCCGTCAATCACCGCACCGCGTTTACCGTCACTAAATGTTAAGTTGACGGCTTGACCAGATGTTAGCGGCTTGCCCTTACGCACGACTTTGCCGTCCACATCACTGACCAAAGCATACCCTCGCTCCAGCACACCTTGATAGGAGTAGGCGTCCAGCAACTTGCCTGCGCCCATTAACGTGTCGCGGGATTTTTGCAAATACCTGCCCATAGAGCGCACCGCCTCGCGGCTTGCATTTTCAACGCTCTCGCTTTTGCGGGCGATATCGCGCACCAAGGCGTCTGGTCGCAAACGGGCGGCCGCCAAATCAAACCGTTGCCGAGGGTTAGAAAGCACAGCATCGAGTTTCGGCAATCTCGCCGCTGCAAAACTTAGCTTCTTGCTCTCGACGGTTCGGTTTAAACCACGTTTCAAACGCAAGCCGTAATCATCCACCGTATCAATAAGTTCCGCGCGCACAGGCACAGCGATCTCCGCCGCGCCCGTAGGTGTCGGTGCGCGCTCATCCGCTACATAATCGATGAGCGTCCAGTCGGTTTCATGCCCAACCGCAGAAATAATAGGGATGTCAGATGCAAAGGCCGCGCGGACAACATTTTCTTCGTTAAAACACCACAAGTCTTCGATAGAACCGCCGCCCCGCGCCACAATCAGCACATCCGGGCGTGGTAAGTCCGCAGTTTCGCCGTAATGATTAAATCCGGTAATGGCCGCAGATATTTGCGCCGCCGCCGCGTCTCCTTGTACCAATACGGGCCAGACCAAAACACGCACCGGGAAACGGTCTTCAAGCCTGTGTAAAATATCGCGGATAACGGCACCTGTTGGTGATGTGATGACGCCGATGGTCCTAGGCAGATATGGGAGTTCTTGTTTATGATGGTCCTCGAACAGACCTTCCGCGGCCAACATTTTCTTGCGCTTTTCCAGCATGGCCATGAGCGCGCCGACGCCTGCGGGCTCTAACCTGTCTATGACCAATTGATATTGTGAGCGGCCGGGATAGGTGGTCAATTTGCCCTCGACAATGACCTCCATGCCTTCTTCGGGGCGCACGGGTAGGCGCGAAACCGAGCCCTTCCACATGATAGAGGCGATGACCGCTTTGTCGTCTTTGACGTCCACATACATATGGCCGGACTTGGCGATAACCACGCGGCCAAGTTCACCGCGCACCCGCACGCGGCCATAGGTTTCCTCGACTGTGCGTTTGAGAGAAAATGCCAGTTCAGAGACCGAGTATTCGTGAGCATTACTGGGTGCATTTGTAGTCGGATTGTTCATGTTTACTCTTGTGGGCGATTCCGTCATAAGTGTCAAAATTATTAGACGGAATCACTTTAAGAAAGTCCAAAATGAAAGTTGAAGTATGAAAATTCTTCTTATCGGTAGCGGCGGGCGTGAACATGCGCTGGCTTGGAAAATAAACCAAAGCCCATTATGCGATCAGCTCATATGTGCGCCGGGTAATGCCGGCATTTGCGAAATCACTGACTGTGTAAATATCAAAGCTGATGATGTGGGCGCGCTGGTGAAGTTTGCATTACGCGAAGCCGTTAATTTTGTGGTTGTCGGCCCCGAAGTGCCTTTGGCGCTAGGCTTGGTTGACGAGCTTACGCAGCAAGGCATAGCCGTATTTGGCCCGACCGAGGCCGCCGCAATGTTGGAAAGCTCCAAGGCTTTCACCAAAGATTTCTGTACCCGCCACGATATCCCGACGGCGAAATATGATGTGTTCACCAATGCCCTAGAGGCCAAAGCTTATTTGGGCGACATGACTGCGCCTTTTGTAATTAAGGCTGACGGTCTTGCGGCGGGCAAAGGCGTGGTCATCGCGGAGACAAAAGCCGAAGCCGAAACCGAACTGGACGAATTCTTTTCAGATGAGCCAGGGGGGGGCAAATTCGGGGACGCGGGTGATTGCGTTTTAATCGAAGAATTTATGACCGGCCACGAAATTTCTTTCTTTGCGCTGGCCGATGGGAAAACGGTTTTGCCTCTGATTGCCGCCCAAGATCATAAGCGCGCATATGACGGCGACAAAGGCCCCAATACGGGCGGTATGGGGGCTTATTCTCCGGTGCCGGGTTTTGACGATGAGCGGCGCATACTGGACGAAATTTTGATCCCGACAGTAATTGGAATGGCTAGCGAAGGCTATCCATTTACAGGTGTGTTATTTGCTGGCTTGATGATGACGAAGGAGGGGCCAAAGCTGATTGAGTATAATGTGCGCTTTGGCGACCCTGAATGTCAGGTATTAATGCGTAGGCTAAACTCGGACTTACTAGAAATGATGATATTTGCTGCCAAAGGTAAACTCGCAGATGTTGGTAAGGTCGAATGGTCGCCAAATGCTGTGGTTAATGTTGTTGTCGCCGCGAAAGGCTATCCCGGTTCCTATGCTAAAGGCGAAACCATAAAAGGTGTTGAGGCGGCTAATCTCATGGACGGGGTGCAGGTCTTTCATGCAGGCACCAAAAGGGCTGAAGACGGTGCTTTATTGTCCGCAGGTGGTCGTGTGCTCAATATCACGGCCGAGGGCAAGACAGTTGCGCAAGCGGTAAAGCGTGCCTATGCTGCCATAGACGAAGCCATAGATTGGCCGGGCGGATTTGTGCGGCGGGACATCGCCAAGCAAGCGCTTAAATAAACATTAGGGGAATAATATGAAACATCTAAAATCAATTTTAGTGGGTAGCGTAGCACTCGTGCTTTCAAATTCCGCATTTGCAAATGAATATGGTGATATGAAAACCACAACCATTATTCATGCAGGCCAAGTCTTGGCAGTGCCGGGTGCAAAGCCGCTGAGCGAACAGAGCATTTATATTAGCGATAATAAAATTGTTAAAATCGTCGCCGGTTATCAACTTGAAAAGGGCGCATCAGTAATCGACCTAACCGACAGTTTTGTTCTCCCCGGTCTCATCGATAGTCATGTGCATTTACGCTCTGAATTTAATCCCAATATCCGCCTTGAAGCGGTGACTAAACGTTCCGGCGATACGGCCTATGATGCTTTGGTCAATGGCCGTAAAACTTTGATGGCTGGCTTTACCTCTGTGCAGGATGTTGGTGGTCCCGAAGAAATTTTTGCTCTGCGCGATGCTATTAATGCAGGTAAAGTTGCAGGTCCGCGCATTCGGGCGGCCGGGCGCCCCGTATCCCCCACGGGTGGTCACGGGGATACGCATGGCTACCGGCAGGAAGTTTTGGATTTGTTCCACAGCCCAACCATATGCGACGGCGTAGCTGATTGTCGCCGTGCCACCCGTGCCGCCATCAAGAAGGGTGCGGATATAGTCAAGATTACGGCGACGGGCGGGGTGCTTTCCAATACTGCGGCGGGGACAGAACAGCAATTTTTCAACGACGAATTAGAAGCCATTGTCGAGACGGCCAAGAAAATGGGCCGCAAAGTTACGGCCCATGCCCACGGTAAAACCGGGATTGATAGCGCGCTTAATGCTGGTGTGAAATCCATCGAGCACGGCACATATTTGGATGTAGAAACTGCGGAGTTATTCAAGAAACATGATGCAGTTTTGGTGCCGACTGTGCTTGCGGGCATGACCGTAGTAGATTGGGCGGAAAATAAAAACTGGTTACCGCCCGCATCCAAAGCCAAAGCCCTAGAAGTGGGACCACAAATGCAAGAAATGCTCCGCATAGCTTATGCAAATGGTGTCACTATCGCATTTGGTACGGACACAGGCGTCTCGAAGCACGGTGAAAATGCGCGTGAATTTGGCTATATGGTCGAGGCAGGTATGAGCGAAATGGACGCTATTAAAGCGGCCACTGTTACTGCGGCTAAACATATAGAAATGGGCGAAGTTATCGGTTCGCTAGAGCCTGGAAAATTTGCCGACATCATAGCCGTAGACGGCAACCCTCTCACCCATATCGAACAGCTTTATGATGTAGATTTCGTCATGAAAAACGGGGTGGTTTATAAGGGCGGAGAATAGAGTTTATAAAGACACTCTAGTTTTCGCGGTCTGCTCTGTGACGTTTTCTCGCACGGGAGCCGGGGCGATTGCGGCGTGATCTTTTGGATTTGTTTGCGTTAGGATTGCTTTCGGACGGCCTAGATGCTGTGCGTTTGCCGCCGCCTTGTTTTGCTGCTGAGCCTTTAGCCGCGCTTTGAGCGCCGCCTATAGCTTTGTTATCTTGAGTGTTATCCGCATTGGCTGATGGCTGTTTTTGTTGGCGTTTTTTCTGTTTTCGTTTCTGGAAATTGTCGTCCGTGTTTTGGGCGGGACGTTTTTCACCATGTCCTTGATTCTGACCATGTCCCTGATTCTGGCTTTGATTTTGATTCTGACTTTGGCCTTTTCCCCGTTTTCTCTTGCTACGCTTGTTTGAACTTTGTACAGGCGCCCCTTGATGTCTGTCCGGTACATAGTCTTCGGTTTCGCGCTGGTTTACATGATTGTATGTGCGTTCTGCATTGGGGTTTTTAGTGGGGTCCCATTCCGGTTCGGCTTCAACTTTGCCGTCGTCTGTGCGTAGGGGAATGCGTATTTTGATGATGCGTTCAATATCGCGTAGAAGTGAGTTCTCATCCGGATTACAAAACGCAATGGCTGTGCCGGATTTACCTGCCCGACCCGTGCGGCCAATGCGGTGAACATAGGCCTCGGCCACTTGCGGTAAATCAAAATTTAAAACCAATTCTACGCCCGGAATATCAATCCCCCGCGCTGCCACATCTGTGGCCACCAAAATATCAACATCGCCGCCGCGAAAGGCTTCGAGTGTGCGGGTGCGTTGGTTTTGCGAGCGGTTGCCATGAATGGCTTGGGCGCTGAGACCATGACCGTTGAGTCGTTTTGCAATCCGGTCACATCCGCGTTTTGTTCTTGAAAACAAAATCACCCGTTTACCCTTATAGGCTTTCAATAAGGCAATCGCCGCTTTGGTTTTATCAGGTTGGGCGATGAACATCACGCTTTGGGAAACATTTTCGGCGGTTTTAGATTGGGGGGAAACGGAAATTTCCACTGGTTTATTCATATAGCGGCTGGCCAATTCGCGGATTTGCTTCGGCATGGTCGCCGAAAATAATAGTGTTTGGCGATCCTTGGGCGTTAAGGCCAAAATCCGTTTGATGGCAGGCATGAAGCCTATATCAAGCATTTGGTCGGCTTCATCGAGGACGACGGTTTCGATCCAATCAAGTGTGATGATTTTCTGACCCAGTAAATCCTCAAGCCGTCCCGGTGTCGCCACCAAAAAATCAACGCCCTGCTTAAGCGGTTTAATTTGGCGCTTTAAATTGACCCCACCGACCACACAGGTCGAACGCGTGGTTAGGTTCTCGCCGTAATTTCGTACGGCCTTATCGATTTGTACGGCGAGCTCGCGGGTCGGGGATAGGACAAGCACGCGGATAACGCGTTTGATATTTTCGTGGCCGCTGTCGCGTGCGAGCGCCGCGTCAACACGCTGTAAAAGCGGTAGTGTGAAAGCGGCGGTTTTACCCGTACCTGTCTGCGCCAGACCAACAACATCTTTGCCTGCCAGAATAGGCGGGATTGCGCCTGCTTGAATAGGGGTTGGATGAATGTAACCTTGTCGTTCCAGTTTTTTTAAAATCGGTGAGCAAAGGCCTGTATCGGCAAATGTTGTTTTGGTCGTATCTGGCATAATAATTCTATTTGGCTAATTTGATGCCGCTCTATAGGGGTTTGGACTAAGGGGCAAGTTTATAGTCCATATTGGTTTTACCTATAGCGCACCAATAAATATGTGGTAACTTGCCGTAATGAAAACGAAACAAACCGATTTTGATATTTTAGTTGTCGGCGGCGGCCTGGTAGGTTTAACCGTTGCCTTGGCCTGCGGGCAGGCGGGGTTCAGCGTTGGTGTTATAGACATTGCTAAACCGTCCGATCAATTAGCAGATAGCCACGATGGGCGTGCTTCTGCCATTGCTACGGCAAGTTTTCGTATGATGCGGGCGCTTGGTGTTGCCGATGCGCTAATAGAAGATCAAGACACCCACGCAGGGCCGATTAATCAGATTTTGGTCAGCGACGGGCAGGCGGGGCAAGCACCTTCGCCGCTTAATTTATTTTTCGATGCGGCTGGGATAGCCGAGACCAACGCAGGCGAGCCTCTTGGTTATATGGTAGAGAACCGCCGCATGCGCCATGCGCTGCATCAGCAAACCAAGAAGCAAGACAATATTACATGGATAGCCCCCGCGCGGGTCAGCGACATTGCGGCGAGTGCGGATAAAACCACGATTACATTTGATGCCTCTGATGGTGAGAGTAAGACGCTTAGCGCATCTCTTTTGGTCGCCGCAGATGGCCGTAATTCATTTGTCCGCAAGATGACCGGAATTGGTGTGACCGGATGGCCGTGTAACCAAAAAGCTATTGTAACGACGGTCGAACACGAATTGCCCCACGGCGGTATAGCTCATGAATTGTTCTTACCCGCCGGGCCGTTCGCTATCCTACCGCTTACCGGAAACCGTGCCAGTATTGTCTGGACGGAGACCCCTCGCGCCGCCGATGCGGCTATGGCACTGGACGACGACCAATTTGCGGCGGAATTGGCCAGACGGTTTGGCGATTTTCTGGGCTGGGTCAAACCTGTGGCACAGCGTTGGTGCTATCCGCTAAGCTTCCAACATGCCAAAACCTATATAGGTGATAGACTGGTTTTGGTCGGGGACGCCGCCCATGCAATCCACCCCATTGCGGGGCAAGGATTTAATATGGGCCTACGCGACGCGGCGGCTTTGGCCGAAATTTTGGTACAAGCCCGCGCGGAAGGCCGAGACCTCGGCGATGGCTTTACATTGGCGCAGTTTGAAAGCTGGCGTAAATTTGACAACACCGTGCTGACCCACGCGTGTGATGTGTTCAATAAATTATTCTCTAATAATTTTGGCCCGCTAAAACACGCGCGGCGTATTGGGTTAACTGTGGTCGATAAACTTCCGCCCGTGCGTCAGTTCTTTATGAAAGAAGCGTCCGGGCAGGTTGGTGACCTGCCGCCCCTGCTACGCGGAGAGAAATACTCATGAAGTTTTATGGTCTGAAAACCTGTGATACCTGCCGCAAGGCGCAAAAAGAACTTCGTGCTGCGGGCGTGGAGTTTGAAACCGTAGACGTGCGTGCAGATGGTGTTAGTGCAGATAAACTCGGTGAATGGACGGGCAAGGTAGACTGGAAAAAACTGCTGAATACTCGTTCCACCACATGGCGAAATTTAGACGCAAGCGATAAGGACGGCATAGACGCGGCCAAAGCAATCACCCTAATGGCCGCAAACCCAACCCTGATTAAACGTCCGGTTATTGAAGTAGGCAGTGAGGTTTTGGTCGCGTGGACGGCAGAAACTAAAGATAGGTTGTTATTTTAGTATCACAGCCCCTCACCTTGTTCCTCTCCCCATGGGAGAGGAGACGTTGGCTCGACTGTCTGTGATATACCGATAATATTGTGAACATTCGCTATACTTAGCCTCTCCTTAGGGGAGAGGCGCGCGACAGCGTGGTGAGGGGATGGGATGTTTGTATGGATTCAGCCCTATTCAAAACATTTGTATCCCTTGAACTTACTGCTTAACTCGTTTTAAATAATTCCGCTGTTTCAATATATACTCTATTTTCATATTCAGGCTTAGCATAACCATCCGAATGCGTGTAATGTCCGCAATTTGATCCAATCATATTTACGTGTTTTCCTTCCTTAAACACAATACTCATACCATGTTCAATTTCCCAACTGCATTCACATTCTAAAGAAAGGTAGATTTTCTTATCACCGTAATGCCGTCTGCCAATATGTATATCAGTTGGAAAGGTTACTTCGTCCCAAATGTCTTTTTCATCTGTAATAAAGGGTGGCTCAACCGCATCTGTCCACTCGCAAATATCCTGATAATAGGCTAATACATACTGTCCTGAAGCTTTTAGGACATTTTGGTCAATGGATAAGAAATTAGCGATTGCATCGTGAAAATTTTCTTTATTCTGATCATCTGCGTAACCAGAAATAATAAATCGACAAGCTTTGCCACCTAGTACGGCAATATTAAATTCTTTACTTTCATACCAAGAATACTCAGGATGAAGCTGAACAATCCCTATGTGAGGAATATTAAAGGTTTCAGGATTTGTCGGTACCGTTTTTTTATCAAATAAATTACTAAATAGATTAGGCATCCTAACCCAACTCTCGCGCTTCGTCCGCCAACATAATCGGGACGCCTTCGCGTATTTGGTAGGCAAGCCCTGCTTTTTTGGAAATAAGTTCACCCGCTTTTTTGTCATAATCGAGCGGACCGCCTGTGACAGGACAGATTAGGATTTCCAGTAGGCGCGGATCTATAGTTGTCGTCTCGTGAGCAGTTGTATCGGCTACAGTGTCTGTTTTGGTTTTCTTGCTCATGTCAAATCCTACTGTATCGTTTCATTATCGCCGTCTGGTGTGTCGGAATATAAATGCATCAAGCCTATTAGTAAGCGGCGCCTGTCTTCGTGGGTTTTGGCTTCGAGGAGCGATTGTTTATCGGCTGGGCCGAACGGACTAATCATAGCGGCTTGGTCGACCAACCTATCCAAGGGGATTTGTTTGAGGTTATCCCAATCGAGCTGCACCCCCAAAGTTTTAGCATAGGATTTCATGGCCATAGTCAGGGCACCGCGCTCACCTTTGGTGGCGCTGAGGGCTTCGGGGGTTGTGTTGTCTTCGTGGATATCGATATCGGTTTCGAAGCCTTCGTAATTTATATTTGCCTGTCTATAGGGAGTGGTGACATTGATGTCTGCGCCGAGATGAAACCGTTTTAAGCCGCGCAAGACAACCATATAACGACCATCGTCCATCTCTGCGAATTGGATAATGCGTCCCAGCCCGCCAACTTTAGAAAGGCCCCCAATTTTATAAAGCCCATCAGTTTTAGTTGAGTTCTCACCTTCAAGTTCTTGCACCATGCCGATTAACCTCTCGCCCTTAAGGGCATCGTCAATCATGTTGAGATAACGCGGTTCGAAAATGTTGAGTGGTAAATCACTGCCCGGTAAAAGCACTGTTCCCGACAATGGAAATAAGGCCACAGTTTTAGGGTTGGTACGGCTGGCCAGAGCTTTGAGGTGAGTGCCCATTATTTCACGCAAACAAAATGGTTGCAAGCCGTTTGCGGCCTTCGATGGATATTTCAGACTCGACACCTTCGGCTTCGAATATAGTCAGCAGAAATTTACGCGCCGCTTCTTCATCAAAGGCACGGTTGCTGGCGATAGAGACCAGCAAGTGTTCAACCGCGCCTGCGTTATCCCCGCTGCCCGCCAACGCTTTGGCAAGCTCTAAGCGTGCATCCAAGTCGTCGGGATT
>JAJFFM010000213.1 GCA_021776675.1 Robiginitomaculum sp. | reverse complement strand
GACCGCACCGATATTACGGTTACTGCCGTCCATTATACAAGCATCCAATTCGTATTCACCCGCAGAATTTGGCCCCGTCCCTTTGCCCGCCACATATAGTCCGGCGTCTTCTAAAAGTACCGCCAAAGCTTCGACCACGTCCAAAGCGGATGCCCCGTCTAACAACATGCTACGGCCTTGCTCGGCCACACCGCGCAAATGTGCTATTTGAACATCTTGCTCAGATTTAACGTAATTTCCGGCGCCGCCGTGCAAGGCAAGCGCAATATTTGATGGTTTCGTCTTTATATTTTTCATGGGAAAAATCTAACGCCCCACCCCCGATTTGGCTATGGGAAACTGATATTTATTTAGTGTTATATTATACTATTGCATAATATGTTTAGTTATGTTACATAATAACTATATTCATATTGGGAGGATAAAATGAATGTATTAGTAAGAACAATTATCAGCGGTCCGGGCGCTTTTGTTATCACGACAGGATTGGCACTTATCATGGCCAAAATGATCTATGTGCCTTTCGTGGATTTACCGGATAAACCAGAAAAAATGAGTTTTACGGTTAATCCTGAAATCACCATTATCGAGCCTAAAAAGAAACGCCGAGCGGAGTTAGTACGGGTAACGCCACCCCCGCCGCCACCAATTGTCGAAAGGCCAACACCAACGCCCCCGAGCGGGCCAATCACACATCCAGATGTCATAACCCCGGATTATGATAAAATAAAGTTAGACCCACAAACTGTCAAATTGGTTGTTATCGACACTAAAGAGCAACCCGTGTTGCGGTTTCCACCCGTTATGCCGGCACGCGCAGAGAGGTCGGGGCACTGCGACGTGCGTTTTAATCTAACGGCCCAAGGTCATCCTTATGAAATAGTGACAACATCTTGCTCACAGGCAATTTTCAAACGTCCAACCATTAAATCCGTACAGAAATGGAAATACAACCCAAAAATCTTGGACGGTGTCGCTGTTGCCAGACAAGGTGTAGAAACCCGTATCAGCTTTAACCTGACCGACGAGCGCGGTTTTTTGATACCGGAGTAGATGATGAAAAAATTACCAACAATATTGACGGCTTTGGCAATAGCCATGGTTGTGTGGCCGGAACCTGCTGCACTGGCTGGGGAGAAGCAAAACCCGGCTGTGCAGCAGGAGGCCAATGAGAAAAGACAATTCAGCGCTAAAGCTAGTGTTATCGTCAATGAAGCTCTGACATTTATGAACGAAGATCAATACAGCCAAGCATTGGATTCTTTAAACAAGGCGCTCGCACTTCCAGAATTGAATGCTTATGAAAAAGCAACAATTCAGCAAATGCGCGGTAATGCATATTATGAGCTCGATCAATATGGCCCAGCTATTCAGGCGTTTGAAGATGCAATATCTTCAGACGGCCTATTACCGAAGGAAGCTTCCAATCTACGGATAAATATTGCGCAATTATTGATCGCTAGCGGCAAACATGCACAGGGCGCACAAATGCTAGAAGATTGGGCGGAAAACGGAGGCAATCTCAAACCCAAACATATTGAGTATTTGTGGCAAGCTTGGTCGCAAGCAGAAAACTATCGTCGCGCGTTACCGTGGGCAAAGAAATGGTTCGATGCAGCCAGTCCCAAAGAGCGTAAGCATTTCGATTTGCTAAATTTTTTGTACCAAGCACTTAACATGTCGGCCAAACAAGAGGATATCGTCAAACAAATGATTGCCCGCTGGCCTACGGATAAAAACCTATGGCAGGTTTGGAAATCATTATTAGCGAATGATGGGCGCGAAAAAGAATCTTTTGAAGTGACAAAAATGCTTTATCTTGGTGGAGCTTTAGACAAACAGCGAGAGTTTGAAACGGTTGTTAAATATTATGGCTTATATAATATGCCGTATCAGGCCGCCAAAATTCTTGAGCGTGAACTCAACGCTGGTACTATCAAAGCAACTCCAGAAAAGTTCGTGCAATTATCGGATTTGTACCGTCAGGCGCGGGAATATAAATTAGCCATTCCGGCACTGGAAAAAGCTGCTAAGGCCGCAAATAAAGCCAAACATTATGTGGACTTAGGTGAAGCTTTGTATAAAGTAAATCAGTGCGGTAAAACTGAAACTGCTTTTAAAAAAGCCATGCAACTTGGTTATGACCAAGGTAAATCTTGGATGTTAATCGGCTCTTGTCACTATGATGATGCGGCGACGGAAGATAAGCCTAAATGCCCTTATACTGCTGCAAATGAAAAAAACCTGGCTTGGTCGACCAAGCGTACGGCAGCAGCTGCTGCATTTGACAAAGTTCCGCCCTCTTCAAGTCAAGCCCGCAATGCTAAAAAATGGATGGATTTTATTGCGGGCGAAAAATCAAATTTAGTAAGACGTTGTAAAAGCGCAATAGATACCTACGGGCCAAATTGTCGTGATGTAATTCGCCGCGCATACAAGAGTATGCCCTATGCCGGTGAGTTTCCCCTTATTGACGAGAAATGTGCAAAATATATCCTGCGGTTTGAAAAAGAGTTCCGCAAAGGGGTTAAAAAAACTGAAGCTAAAACAGAATAACTTAATTTAGGCGTTTAGTCCTCAGTATAAATAGTAAAAGTGCCTAGGGAGAGCTCGCATGCCCGTTGGTCGGACGATGAACACGTAAGCAATATAGATTGTGTCTTGAATAACAAAGCAAGTAAATCGTGGTAAAATTCATCCACCCACACATAACACAAACCCTAAACACTAAGCCTAATCGTAAACCCTAAGCGCAAACGCTAAGCATATGGGTTTTCGCCTGAGCGTAGGTGGATGCGGATCGGGATGCCGGGTAGGTCGAAATCGTCGCGCAGAGTATTGACCAAATAGCGCTTATAGCTTTCCGGCACACTATCAGCCCGTGAAGATTTAATTACAAATGTCGGTGGCCGCGTCTTGGTCTGGGTGATGTATTTAAGCTTGACCGGGCGACCTTTGTCAGCGGGCGGTGGATGGCGGCTCACGGTTTGGCGCAGCCACTCGTTAAGATCAGGCGTTTTGATACGCGCCGACCAATCGATTTGAATACGCTCAATTGCCGGGAACAAGCGGTCAACACCTTTACCCGTCAGACCGGACAAAAAGATCAAGGGCACACCGCGCAATTGTGGCAATAAGCGCGTGGCTTTTTCGCGCAGATATGTCAGCATTTCTGATCTGTTATCAATTACATCCCAAAAAGTCGCAGCAATAACTAAGGCGCGGCCTTCGCGAGCACACAAATCAGCGATTTGCATGTCCTGCTTATCAAATGCACATCTTGTATCCATCAAAAGCACGACGACCTGTGCGTATTTAATGGCGCGAATGGTGTCGGCCGTTGACATTTTCTCCAGCTTATCTTGAACCTTGGCACGCTTGCGTAGGCCAGCCGTATCGTGAATATGAACCCGCCGACCCTGCCAGTCCCATTCGACAGTGATACTATCGCGGGTCACACCGGCTTCTGGGCCCGTTAGCAATCTGTCCGAACCAATTAACGTGTTGATTAAAGTGGATTTACCTGCATTGGGACGTCCGACAATAGCGATACGCACAGGGGCTTCGGAGGTATCAATAGCTTGGTCTGCTTCGGGGGTTACGCCTTGGAGGGTCTCTGCGACAGCTTCGTTAAGTTCCATCATGCCGACATTATGCTCAGCGGCAACCTCTATGGGTTCACCCATACCGAGGCCATAACCTTCACCAACACCCGGTACAGAGGCACGGCTCTCACATTTGTTGGCAACCAATACAGTTGGTTTACCGGTTTTGCGAATAAAATCAGCGAATATCTCGTCCAGCCCTGTTACGCCTGCGCGCGCATCGTAAACGAACAAAACCACATCCGCAGCCTTAACCGCTTCTTCGGTCTGGGCGCGCATACGTGCTTCGAGGCGTTCCCCGACCGCATCTTCAAATCCGGCTGTGTCGATAATGGTTATAGCCTGATAGCCAAGCACAGCGCTGGCTTCGCGGCGGTCACGGGTCACGCCGGGCGTATCATCTACAATAGCTAATTTTTTACCGGCAATTCGGTTAAACAATGTCGACTTGCCAACATTCGGACGCCCCACCACGGCAATACGCGGTGTGAAGGTAATTTCGGTGTCTTCTATGAACTCCGGAAAGTCCTCGTCATAATCGACATCATTATTTTTAGGCGGACACATAATCTTACTATCTTATTTTGGCTATCTTATTTTATTTTGGTGCGCTCAATAGCTCAAATCTACTTAAGCGCAACCAGTTTAGCGCCATCAGTGATATAATAAACCGTATTATTAGCAACAATAGGTGCCACATAAACATCGCCCGCAACTTTGAAGTTTCGGATAATCTCACCCGTATATGGGCTCATTTCAACCGCATCCCCGCGAGAGCTCATCATCAACAAACGTTCGCCAGCCATAATAGGGCCAACCCACGAAATCCGCTTTTTGCGTTTTTTCTGTTTCTTGAACGCGCGAAGCTGAGTTATCCAAATCACTGTACCGTCCGTTTTGGACATACAAGCGACCTCGCCTTCTGTTGTCACCGTATAGATAAAATCACCAACGACCATAGGGAAACCAAGCGAACCAGCGGGTTGTGACCAAACTTGTTGGCCCGTGCGCAAATCAAAGGCGCTGAAGGTTCCGCTTTGTGTGGTGGCAAATACATAACCGTCAGCGATGACAGGGCCTGCCGCTATATCATTCAGCGTCGCCAAAGGTGTAAGATTACCGGTTGCATCTAAGGCTTCTTGCCAAAGAACCCCACCGTTTTGTGCTTTTAGGGCTACAATTTCACCGGACGAGAACGGTGCTATCACAACATCGTCGACCACGGCCGGGCTCGGTGAAGTTAACATACGCGCCGTCTCGATAATCGCTTGATAGGTCCACAATACTTCACCAGTTTCAGCATTGATGGCAAATAATTCGTTATCGTCAGAAATTACAAATAGACGCCCACCCGCAACTGTTGGGGCCGAATGCATGGGGGTGTGTATACGGTTCACCCATATCTCATCGCCGCTTTGGGCATCAAGAGCAGCAACAACACCAAAACCAGATGTTACATACAAATGTCCATTAGCCACCGCGACACCGCCGCCGACAGCTTCTTTGTCTTTGCCGCCCTTTTCCCCTAATGTTAGCGGGTCTTTGATACGATCAATTATACTGGTACGGCCAACTCTGGTTTTACCTCTGTTGGTCACAGTAATTTTATAGCTCCAAATTTTGCTACCAGTTTGAGCGTCCATTGCTGTAATGCGGTTGGCAGCATCCATAGTGTAAATCCGTCCACCTGCAACAACAGGAGACGCGACAACCCTGCCTTTACGGTAGGAGCCTTTACCAACTCCTGTTGACCATAGTTTTGATAAATCACCCGGCGCATCTGTATGTTGAACCGAATGGTTGGCATAACCGCCCGTCTGTGACCAATCAGGATTGGTATAAACTGGCGGTAAGACAATTTCTGAAGGGAGCAGTGTACCGGCAACTTCTAATTTGTCATCCAATGACAAAATAGAGATACGTTCCGGATCGGTGGGAATATCACCCTGATCAACATCTTTTGACTTGTTAAATGGGTTTACTGCGTCCGTAACACTTGAGACTGTCGAACATGCAGACAGCAAAACTGACCCAGCAAAAAGGCCCACAAAAAGGCGTGGGAGGACCCGTATATTTTTAATCAAAATAGTCATCATTATTCCTGTTCGTCTTTAAGTTCTGTACCCAGCTGTGGTGTTACTAATTCCTGAACGGGGAGCGCATCTGGAACCACTTCACTATCAAATTGAGCTATGGGGCGGTTTGCATTAATCAAGGCAAGCGCGGCTTCAGAACGGGCTTTAACACCGTTTAAAACACCTGGCGCATTGGATAAATAAGTAAAGTTAGAACGCGCAGCAGCTATATCGTCAGAGTTATAGGCTGCATGGGCTAAAACCTCTTTGGCTAGATCCGCGTAAGGCGCGCCGTTTACGGCCAATGAACTGGCGCGAACTTGTGCCTCATCATAACGTCCTTGCTCTAATAATATGTAAGCGGATTTTAGTCCGGCTAAATCTTTGTGGACGGGCTCAGCAAATTTTACGGCAGCTTGGTCCAATAAATTAACCGCAGCATCCAGATCACCCAGCTGAACTTTCATACCCGCCGCACGCGTTAAAGACATAGCCGCATAGCCGTCCGGGGCCACATCAGCCAGTGCAACAAATTTAGCAATAGCGGTTTGCAGATCCCCGCTCGCTTCAATTTTCCCCGCGCTCATATAGGCTGCGGATGCAGATTTCGCTGTGTTGGAGGTTTTGCTTTTATTGTATTCGATATATCCGGTTGCCGCCACGATCACGATAATTACGCCAACAATATACGGCCCAAACTTCCGCAGTAATTGGTTGTACTTGTCTTTGCGCAGTTCTTCTTCAACTTCGTTGATAAAATCGACCAATTTCGGCCCCTATTCTAATTCATTGGATTCAAATTTTAAGTTTGCGCCAACCTATAGGAGGGCGCTCATATGTGCAATACATTAGCTCATGAAGTCTTGTCCATATTTT
>JAJFFM010000212.1 GCA_021776675.1 Robiginitomaculum sp. | reverse complement strand
CCGGCATCGGATAACAGCTCTATCTGTAGCTCCGTCGCGGTGCGATGGTCGGGATCGCGCGCGAGCACTGTGTGCTGTTGCACAATGGCCTCATTGGTGCGTCCGAGCGTGCGTAGTTGCAGGGCGCGGATGAGCAATTCGCCGCTGTCGTTGGCCGGTGGCTGTTGGTTTGCGTGCGGCACCGGCACCACCATGTTCTCGGCGGCCACTATCCGCAGGGGCAGTTCATGGCGTGGGCGATCGTCAACGTCGATGTCCACCTGGAGGGTGTACTCCCCGGGCGCGACCCCCACGAGATCCAGGCCGGCCAATTGGCTCAGAACGCCGAATTCGTCCTTGGCGGCCAGGTTCAGCGAGGACTCCTTGGTGGCCACCGCGGTGCCGCTGCGGTCAACAACGGTGTACCTGGCGATCGCGGAACCAGTGGCTTCGGCGGGAACGGTGAGTTGGTGGAACACCCAGACGGTGGCATCCATCGCGAACGGTCCGTCGAACGACGGCATCATGAGATAGGCGCCGATCTGGAACGGAAAGTGGCCTCCGTACGGGTCGTAGTCATTGCCCAGGGCATCGTATCCGCGTACCAGAATCGGATCGCTCGAAGTCACGGTGGCGGGGTTGGAAGGTTGCGAGCGTACAACCAGCTCGCCACGCCCGAATTGGTGCGTGACGTTGTTCTCCACGGTAACGTCGAAATGGAAGCGCCCGGCGGGAATGGGCAAGCGTCCCAGATGTACGAGCCCGCTGGAGCGCAGCGTACGGGCGTTGTCGGCGTTGAGTTGCAATTCCACCGTGTGCGGCTCGGGCACCACCGGAAAACGCAATTGATCGTCGCGCACCGCGACCGTCAACTCATAGGTTGCGTAATAGCGCTCCTCATACGCGCCGAAGTTGATCCTGTTGCCGGGGATGCGGATGGCGTAGTGCAGGTACGGAACACCGGACGGGTCCATCAGCGGAGCGGCCACGATCTGAATCGGCAGCGTCTCGAAGCGCACCGCGGCGTCGACGCTACCCACCAGCATGCGGGACGCCCAGGTAGCGTCAGGCATCATGCGCTCGGGCACGCCCTCCATGCGAGTGAGCAGCTCCTCCGAGCGCATCGGGGCTATGCCGATCGTTGCCGGATCGCCCGGGATCAGACTCAGCGACACGTCCGCGAGCACGAGGTCGACGGTGCGGAGAACATCCAGCACGCTGGCGAGATCCCCGAAACCCGTGGCTCGGGTAGTGCGGCCGCGGATGCTCTGCGCGCTGCGGGTCGAGGCCTCGCTCTGACCGGCGGGGTTGAGCAATCGCTCGGGTCCATCGGCCAGCGGGCTGTACAGTCGATGCTCGCCGATGCCGCGCTCGCGAAAGAACACCAGCGAAAAGAACGGCGGCACCCCGAGCACTGGATCGACCGCGTAGGACCACACCTCGAGGGGTACGGTGACGGGACTGCCGGGGAAGCGGTCGACCCCCCGCGGCGCGCCGAACAACACCACCACTCGGCCGCGATCGGTAAGCCGTCCCGCGCGGCCGGTTTCGCGACCGTACTCGCGGTCGGCATACGCTAGCCGTTGGTCGTGGATCTCACGGAATTCGTTGCGCGCGGTGCCTGGAGTCGGGTCGCGGTGGATCCAGAATTGGCGCATGTACTCGTCGCGCTGCGCTTCCGACGGCAGGCGCAGGAAGATCTCGCGCTCGGCGTCGACAATGATCCACATGACCTCCCGCTCGAGCCAGGCACGATGCTTGGTGCTCAGTTCGTCGAGCGCCAGCGCGGGAAACGCGTCCAGGTCGATGACCTGGGCGTGGGCCGCTGGCGACATGGCACCGAGTATCACCATGCCCAAGAGGGTGGCGGCGACCAGCGGCAGGGTTACCGATCCCCGTCGTTTGCGGCTCCTCGCGGTGCGCATTGAGCTTTCAGACGGCCTGCTAGTGGTGATCGGGTGCGGCGAACAGCGACCTGGCGGTGCTGATCACCAACTCGAGGTTTTGCTGCCAGTGCTCCCGGAGTTCGGCGCGGGCGCGGTCGCGGTCGCCCTCTTCGAGCGCATCGAGGATCTTCTCGTGCATCGCGATCTGGCCTGCTCGCTCGGGGCGGTCGAACGTGTGGCAGACGTACTCGTAGCGGAAGGTGCGGGCCCGCAGTTGCGCCATCATCCGCGTCAGTTGCCGATTGTCGGCCCCTTCCAGCAGCAACTGATGCCACTTCTGATTGTCGAGGATTGTGGCTTCTGCATCCAGGTCCGCGTTTTCCTTGATGCGGTCGTTCAGACATCGGAGCTCGGCCATCCGATCGGGGCCGGGAAAGGGCGTGTTGCGAAGGCCGAGATCTTCCAGAGCCTCGCCAAGGGGGTATAGCTCGGCAACTTCGCGCTGGGTGAGCGGCAGGACGTGGAAGCCACGGTTGGGTAGCTGTTCCAGAAACCCCTCGGCAACCAGTTGCACCAGCCCCTCGCGGATCGGTGTCGGGCTGATACCGAGTTCTGCGGCGATGCGGCTAATCGAGATGCGCGAGCCACCGCCGAACTCTCCGGCGGCAACTTCCCGGCGAACATAGTCCTTGGCACTCTGGGACAGCAGCGAGTACTGGATGCGCGCCATCGGGGCCCCTTCGTTGATGCGTGCCCGGCGTCGAGCGGCTGACGGCTGACGCTGCTGCATGGGGTCTAGGTTGGTCACGCGCAATATTAGCGCACCACGAGCCGGTATATTTCATATAAATAATATGATATATAAAATAGCCTCACGTTGATCAGCGAGGCTTTCCGATGTCGCGCTTCCCCACGCTCGGAACCCGTCTCGCCCCCTGGCAGCAGATAACAAGGCTGTTCCGACCCCCCGCAGGAGATACGACATGCGACGAATCGCGCTACTCGCAATCACCCTCGGCCTCGCACTAACGCTCGCCACGTCGGCGTATGGGCAGGCCGCGCGGGCCCGCCTGATCGGATCGGCCACGGACCCCGATGGGGCACCGCTGCCTGGCGTCACCGTTACAGTGACCAACGAAGCGAACGGGCAAGTCCGCACCACGGTTACCGGCGCCACGGGGCGTTACACGTTCAATGGCCTGCCCGCTTCCACCTACACGGTGAAGTTCGAGTTGCAGGGGTTCCAGACCGACGAGATGACCGGCTTGCAGGTGCTGGTCGGTTCGGTACCGGAGTTGAACTCGACGATGCAGATCAGCGGCGTGGCGGAGACGGTCACGGTCACCGGCGCCGCGCCGATTATCGAGACCACCTCCAAACAGGTAGGCGGTAACGTCACGGCAGAGCTCTTCACAACGCTGCCGACCCAGAACCGCAG
>JAJFFM010000211.1 GCA_021776675.1 Robiginitomaculum sp. | reverse complement strand
GTCGCGATCTGCGGCGTAGCGAGTCGAAACAAAAGCGAGTTCCGCCGGAGAATGTAACGTGGCCGTCATATCCCGAGAACCCAAACCCTTCACCGATGACAACCCGGACGCGATATCGCGCGAACCGTTTCTCAATTCGCGGAAAGTCTACGTCACCGGGTCCGATCCTTCGATTCGCGTACCCATGCGTGAAATTGCGCAAGCGCCGACCAAGTCGCAATCCACGCAAACCGAAACGCCGAACGCACCCATCACGGTATACGATGCCTCCGGGCCCTATACCGATCCGGATGTGGCCATCGACGTTCGGCGCGGGCTTCCGGCGTTGCGGCTGGATTGGATTCGCGGGCGTGGCGACGTGGACGAATTGGAATCGATCTCATCGGATTACGGTCGAGCGCGGTTGGAAGACTCGGCGCTCTCGGACATCCGATTCCTCGGTACCCGTAAACCCATGCGCGCCAAACCGGGTGCACGGGTGTCGCAATTGCATTACGCACGGCGCGGCGAAATCACGCCCGAAATGGAATTCGTGGCCATTCGCGAAACGTTGCGCCTCGAAGAAACGAATGCGTGGCTCAAGGAACAACATCCCGGCCATGCGTTTGGCGCGAACATGCCTTCGACCATCACGCCGGAATTTGTGCGCGATGAAGTCGCCCGGGGCCGCGCCATCATTCCGGCGAATATCAACCACCCTGAACTCGAACCGATGATCATCGGCCGCAACTTTCTCGTGAAAATCAATGCCAACATCGGTAACTCCGCAATCACCAGTTCCATTGAAGAGGAAGTGGAGAAGATGGTCTGGGCCACACGTTGGGGCGCGGACACGGTGATGGATCTCTCGACCGGCGACAATATTCATGAGACGCGGGAATGGATTGTCCGCAATTCGCCGGTGCCGATTGGCACAGTGCCGATTTACCAGGCCTTGGAAAAGGTTGATGGCAAGCCGGAAGACCTGACGTGGGAATTGTTTCGGGACACCTTGATCGAACAGGCCGAACAGGGCGTCGACTATTTCACCATCCACGCGGGCGTGTTGTTGCGGTACATTCCGCTGACCGAAAAACGGATCACGGGGATTGTCAGCCGCGGCGGTTCGATCATGGCGAAATGGTGCCTGACCCATCACAAAGAAAACTTCCTGTACACGCATTGGGATGAGATCTGCGAGATTTGTGCAGCGCATGACATCTCGTTTTCGATTGGCGACGGACTTCGTCCGGGGTGTATTGCCGATGCGAATGACGAAGCGCAATTCGGCGAACTGAAGACGCAGGGTGAACTTACCCGACGCGCTTGGGAATTTGACGTCCAGGTCATGAACGAAGGCCCCGGCCACGTGCCGATGAATCTCATCAAAGAAAATATGGAAAAACAGCTGGAATGGTGCGACGAAGCGCCGTTCTACACGCTGGGGCCGCTGACGACGGATATCGCACCAGGCTATGACCACATCACATCGGCCATCGGCGCCGCGATGATCGGTTGGTACGGTACCGCGCTGCTCTGCTACGTCACGCCGAAAGAACACCTGGGCTTGCCGAACAAAGACGACGTCCGCGAAGGCGTGATCACCTACAAAATTGCCGCGCATGCCGCCGATTTGGCCAAAGGACATCCCGGCGCGCAGGTGCGGGACAACGCAATCAGCGCCGCACGCTTTGAATTTCGATGGGGCGATCAGTTCGGCCTGGCATTGGATCCCGAGCGCGCGCAGGAATTTCACGACGAAACGCTGCCTGCTGAAGGCGCCAAACTTGCCCACTTTTGTTCCATGTGTGGCCCAAAATTCTGTTCCATGGAAATCACCCAGCAGATTCGGGATTATGCCGCCAAACTCGGTATCGACGAAGCAATTGCACGGGAACAAGGCATGGAAACCATGTCCGAAACCTTCCAAAAAGAAGGCGGCGAGATCTACGTCCCGAAATAATGTGGCTCCCAATTCCGATTGGGAGTAAAGCAACTATGGCGACATGCAATTTTCCAAATTCAAACCGGAGTCATCCATCGTGAGCGAACCTTGTAGCGATTGCACCGTCGAAGAAATCCATCAGAAACGTGAAGCTGGGGGAGAGGTGTTCGTCATCGACGTGCGCACCCCGCAAGAGCTCGACATCGCGAAACTCGAGTGGGCACTCCATATCCCGATGGACGAGATCGAAACGCGGTTACACGAACTGGAACACCGCCGTGACGAGGAAATTGTCGTGATGTGCCACCTCGGTGGCCGTTCCGCGATGGTCCAAGATTTCCTCATCCAGTCCGGCTTCAAGAATGTCCGCAATCTCATCGGCGGCATCGAAGCCTACGCCTGCCGCGTCGATAAGTCGCTCGGCCGGTATTAAACGCCGGAATCAAGGCTTCTATCGGAAACCTGTACCTGTATTCCCGTGCCCGGCCTTTGACTGATTTGATCTCACGTGCTACTTTCAGTTCAGGCAAGCCATATTCTGCCGCGGGCAGCGCCGCCTGCTAAAGCGCGAAACGGACTGGCGACGAGTTCACATTGTTCAAATTGAGGGGGTCACGAAATGAAACACATCCGATTGATTGGCCGCATGAAAGACCACCAATTGCCCAAGCCCGCTTTCTTAAAAGCGCTCAAGGAAGGCAAGAAACCGGCTATAAACGCCACGATGACCTTGTAGAGCCCTCACCGGTTTTTCACCCCTTATGATCGATGAACCTCCTCGTCAACCGGATACGGTTGATGCGGAGTTGTCTTCCATCGACATGGGGGCATTGGCCCAGCGCCTCCGACCGACCGCCAGTTCGATGGCGCTTGTGTTCTGGTGGGGTATATTTTTCGCGCTGATCGCCGCGTGCTTCTATCCGTCCACTCTGGCGGTCTCCGCGGTATGGCTCTTCGTTTTCCTCCTATTCGCAAACCGTGAAGTACGACGGAGAATCTTCCTACGAAATTTGGACGGGCTACCGTGCTTGTCCGGCGACGCGGCTTTGGATGCGCAACAGGATTGGCCGAAGGTCACCGTAGTGGTCCCCGCGCGCGACGAAGAGGCCACGCTCGAGGAAGCGGCGCACTCCCTAGTGACGCTCCCGTATCCCAACCTGGACATCTGGTTTGTCAACGATCACTCGACCGATCGGACACGCCAAATCCTGGATACTATCCAACGCGAATTCCCGCAGGTGCATGTGATGCACGACCCGCCCGTCAACGCCGAATGGTTCGGCAAGTCCAATGCGCTATGGCAGGCGTTCCTGCTAATCGACCGCGAGCGTGAGACGAACGCCGCGCGATCGGATCGCGATTGGTTGCTCTTTGGAGACGCTGACGTGGTGTTTGCGCCGGGTGTACTCCAGCAGGCAGTCGCCGTGGCCGAACGCGATCAGCTGGATTTCCTCACGTGCATGCCCCACTTAATTGCCAAGAGCTGGGCTGAACAGCTTCTGCTTCCCACCGGCTGGCGAGGAATCGTTCAGGGCGCCCACTACGATCGGCTAAACGATCCAAAATCCTTTCCGATTGGAATCGGCGCGTTCATGCTTGTGAAATACTCGACCTATCAGGGATTCGGCGGGCATAAGGCTCTGGGCCAGTGGCATCCCGAGGACACGCTCATGGCCGCCGCTGTGAAACAAATCGGAGGCCGCGTGGGCTTTGCCTGGACGCCGGACCTGTTGCGCGTGCGGTTCTACAACGGCTATCGCGATGTCAAGAACAACACGCTGCGCAAGATGCGCATCTTTTTCGGCGAACACATCCACCTGCCGCTCACGATGATGGCCTTACGATTGAGCACGACGCTCATGGCGCTGCCCATGATCGCCGCGGGCATATTGCAGCAACTGGTCGCCGGCGGTTTTGATCTGACGCTGACGTTCCTCAGTCTCGCAGGCGTCGTCCTATATGTGGACGAAGCCCGTGAGTACAAGGGCATCGAACGTATCGCGGAATTTCACCCGTTGGCGCCGTGGTTGCACCCCGTTTCAGGCGTACTGCGCGTCTGGTTCGCGCTGTCGCTCATCGGGCAAATCGTCACGAACAAGCCCATGGAATGGCGCGGCCGCAAGGAATTCGGTACGAACACCGATGCGCACGAATAACATGCACGATCGAAGCAGATAGGCGACCGTCCGCGGCATTCCCGAGGTGAGATTTCGGCCGGGCGTAGTTGTGCCGGACTAGTCTGGGTTTCTCACTAACCGAAAACCGAGGCTCGCTTGGCGAACCGTCGGCTCGTTACCATTTCGGAACGACACGCGGTGGAAGTTGTCTGAACTCCGCCATGAGCCGCCGCGTATGTTACGGAACTTGCCTGTCGACGGCCCTTGCGGATCGGTTTGAGCTTCTTCGGTGTATTCGCGACGCCAATCCTGGCACCACTCATCGACATTGCCGTGCATGTCATGGAGGTTCCACGCATTGGGGGGATAACTACCGACGACAACGGTCGTGTCAGGGCCGCCGTGAAGATTGGCCTGGGCGATGCTGAGCGTCGTTCCGAAGGAGTACGGCGTCTTGGTGCCGGCCCTACACGCATACTCCCATTCCGTCTCGGTCGGCAACCGGTACACGCTCCCGGATTGGGTTTCGTTGAGCCGTTTAATAAATGCCTGGCAATCGTTCCAGTTCACCGTCTCGACGGGCAAGCGATCATCCCCGGTAATCTCGCTCGGGTTGGACCCCATCACGGCGGTCCATTCTCCTTGCGTCACTTCATACCGGCCCATCCAAAACCCCTGGCTGATCGTGACGGTGTGCGGAATCTCATCGTGAATGCGGGCGGGATCCCCATTGGGCTGATCGGACGGGTAACTGCCCATGGTAAAGCTGCCCGCGGGGATCCAGCAAAACGCGATGCCGTCGAAGGTGCGTGCCTCACCGGCTTGGGATATTCCGGCGGGAGAAAGTTCGGTATCAACCTGGGCCCCCAATTCGACGGTCGTTTGCCCCCAAGCCGCCATTGAAATCAGCATGCCCGCGATTGCCAGTAGATGGAGTGTGCGCATCGTTTGTCCTCCGCACGTTTTGGCCGAGTCAAACTATACTCGCGCAGTCACGGTAGCGCCACGGAGCGAATCCCGTGGAGAAGTGTGTTCCACCTCGGCGCCCGGTCCGCCATGCTATAAGATTTCCTCCCTGTCCGGCTTCAAGAATGTCCGCATCCTCATCGGCGGCAATGAGGCTTACGCCTGCCGCGTCGATAAGTCGTTGGGTCGGTATTGAACTGTTCAATCAAGTTTGGAACTTTCGAC
>JAJFFM010000022.1 GCA_021776675.1 Robiginitomaculum sp. | reverse complement strand
TGATACTTATGCTCGCCGGATTGTTGGTTGACGTGTTAGCCAAACGCCGCATACGAAATTTGTATTGGACGCTTTGGAACAGGCTCTGCATGAGCGCCAACCAGTGCATAAATCTGGCCTCGTCCATCACAGTGATCGGGGCAGTCAATATGTCTCAATCAAATACACGGAACGTCTAGCCGAGGCGGGCATTGAACCTTCGGTTGGCCGTGTCGGTGACAGTTACGATAACGCCTTGGCCGAGACCATTAACGGCCTTTACAAGGCCGAACTTATCCATCGGCAAGGCCCGTGGAAATCATTTGAGACCGTCGAATTTGAGACCCTCAAATGGGTGGACTAGTTTAATCACAAACGAATATTAGGTCCAATCGGCTACATCCCGCCCGCCGAAGCAGAAGATAATTATTACGCATCACTCGACAAAGTCCCAAAAGCCGCATAACTTAAACTAAACAGCCTCCGGCAAACCCTGGGCGGTTCATCGCGTATATAGTATTGTTCATAATGATTTTTTTAGTATTGTTCATAATGATTTTTGCTATATAGCTTAAGTTGCAGTTAGAAAGGTGCAAAAAATGTATTTGAGTGAACAAAAACACCCTATTACAAAATTTTTATTTACGCACCTCAGCACTGTTTACTTAATTGTTATGACGGTGCTATTTTACTTTATTGGCGTAACGCTTATTTCCAGTTATTATGCAAATGCCCTGCCACATTATGATTCTGTAGGGCTCTATATTAGGTATTTCAGAATGCTGTCGGAAATTGATGCGGGTAATTCTGCGCGAGCAACCGAAATAGGTTTTTCCTCAGCTTTATCATTTACCCAAAGTACGTTTACACTTTTGTTAAGTTCAATTCTAAAACCAAATATGGCGTCATTTCACTTATATAATACGTTAATGTTAATACCGGCGTTAGTAGGCATGTATGTAGCCGCCCGCTCCTTTAAATTATCTCAGGGCATATCGATAGTATTCGCAGTATCATTATTTCTTCCCGGTGGATTATATTATTGGTCGTTGGGAATATTTGATCTTAGGCGTGATATTGGCACCCTCTTTTCACTAACAGCCGCCTTATTCTTTATGATTGCCTATTTTTCTGGGCATATACCAAATAGTAAAACCAAAACTGTGGTCGGAATTTGTGCAGGCTTTAGCGCAGGCCTATGCTTGCTTTCACGCGATACAGCATTTGGGTTTTTATTTGGGGTTGTCATGATCCCTGCTTTAGTGCTGTGGCTTGTTAATTTCAAAAAACACACATTTGGTGAAAATATTAAAGACTTGCTGCCGCTAATTATTGGGTTTTTACCATTTTTTATTACCTGGATTTTCATTTTTGACGACATTATGGAAAGAATTAGCAATCCATATCTTTTTTACGGCGTGGGAGGCAATCCATTAGAGTCTCTATTAAAAAATGCTCATCTGCCGTTATTTTTATTAACTGACCTCGGTGATCATTATTATTGGACAAAATACAAATATATGACACCTGTTTTATTACTTGCCTATGGTGGTTTGACAGTCTTTCTGTTTAGACAAAAAACTGCTTCGCATGAAACTACGCAAAACAACCGTAAAGAGATCAAGTTACTTTTGCTTATCACATTGTTCATTTTTCTTTATGTTTATATATTTTTGGCATTTGTAGTGCAGTGGAGGCCTTTAGGCAGTAGCCCATTGTTAGTCACATCAGCGCCTTTTTATTATTGCATCCCTGGTTTTTATACGCTTTATCTAGCGATATTAGTGGTTATACCGCGAAGCAAATCGTTTCACAATCATTTCAAACATGCTAGTATTGCTATTATTATTGTTACATTGGGCATGATAATTAGACCTATTACACGTCAACCAATTTACCCTAAATGGTATAAACAAGCCCATCAAGAACTGTCCCAACAAACTCGCCATTTAGAATTTTCACCTATTGTAGCAGAATTGGCTGACGATTTGCGTATTCCAGCCCTGCAATTATATAGCGCCCAACAAGGAAAACCTGCTATTAAAAGATTGTTTTTTCAGTATGACGGATATAATCAAGACTTTGCAGTGGGCGGTCCAAAAACAGCCGCCGGACGAAAATTGTTCTCTAAAACAATTATCGAGGCTGTTTTATGTAAAGCAGATTTAGTGGTCATTTACCACGATATGAACAGATATAAAGTTGAATCATCGCCCAAATTTCTCTATAAATATGGTGCTGGGACAATCGAAGAAATCAAAGAAACTTTAAAAAATAAGCCTTATAAAGACTACGGCCCAAAAGATGGTAATCCCATCTTGCGAATAATAGACAACCAACAAAAAACGGGTTGCAAAGTAGATATGTAAGTTGGCGTGCCAACAAATGGTAATACGAGAATTCCAATGAAAATTAAATTTTGCGTTGCTTCACAAACTGGGGATGAACTTAGGTATATATCCAAAGCAATAGAAAGCGGACAGCTTGCGGGGGATGGCTTCTTTACAAAGAGTTGCACCAAATGGTTTGAAAACTTTTTAGGAGCACCAAAGTGCCTGTTGACGCCTTCTTGTACCCACGCCCTAGAAATGACAGCAATATTGTTGGATATTCAGCCTGGCGACGAGATCATTATGCCAAGCTATACATTTGTTTCCACCGCAAATGCATTCGTTCTTCGTGGCGCAAAAATTGTTTTTGTTGATATTCGCCCTGATAATATGAACATTGACGAGACAAAAATTGAAGCAGCAGTTACACATAAAACAAAAGCCATTGTACCAGTTCATTATGCTGGTGTGGCGTGTGATATGGATGCTATTATGGATATTGCCAAGCGCAATAATCTTTTTGTAGTAGAAGATGCCGCTCAGGGGCTTATGAGCTACTATAAAGGAAAGCCACTAGGAACTATCGGGCACTTCGGAACAATTAGTTTTCACACGACTAAAAATTTTACAAGTGGTGGTGAGGGCGGGCTGCTTATTGTTAATGACGACAATTATTCTCACAGAGCGGAAATATTTCGTGAAAAAGGCACCGACCGCGCCGCTTTTTTTAGGGGAGATGTTGATAAATATACTTGGCGCGATATCGGGTCGTCAATGCTCCCAAGTGAAGTACAGGCTGCTTATTTATGGGCGCAATTGTGTAATATTGATAAATTACACAACGCACGAATGAATATATGGAACGAATATAAATCGGCATTCAGTCATACCAATATACAGCACTCAGGCGGATTATCAAAAATTGAGGGCTCTCATAATGGGCATATTTTTTATCTAATTGGAGAAAAAAACAACAGGACATACTTGCCTAAGTTCAGGGAACTTGGCATTCAAGCAACATCGCATTACGAACCTTTACACAGCTCACAAATGGGATACAAACATGGACAGACATCAGCCAATATGACAAATACGGATTACTTGAGTTCTCACCTTATTCGCCTACCTATCTTTGCTTCCATGACATCTCAACAAGCACAATATGTTATTAGTGCTGCAAAAGACATTTTAACATAGTTCGGGAAAAGGGAAAAATAATGAAAGGAATAATTTTAGCGGGCGGCTCGGGTACACGACTGTATCCGGTAACGATTGCTGTATCCAAACAACTGTTACCAATTTACGATAAACCGATGATTTATTATCCTCTTAGTGTTCTTATGCTATCCGGAATTCGTGATATTCTTATTATAACTACTCCTCATGACCAAGAACAGTTTATAAGGCTCCTGGGCGACGGTTCGTTGTTTGGCATTAAACTAAGCTACGCGGTCCAAGAAAAACCCAACGGGTTGGCTGAGGCGTTCATTGTCGGTGAAGGTTTTATTGGTGATGATAATGTTGCCCTTATTCTCGGCGATAATCTGTTTTACGGACAGGGGTTTATGCCTGTTCTCAATGAAACTGTGAAAAAAATTGATGCGATAGGGGGCGCAACAATATTCGGATATTTGGTGAAAGACCCCGAGCGTTTCGGTGTTGTCGAGTTTGATGAAAACCAAAAGGTTATTTCTCTCGAAGAAAAACCGGAACACCCCAAGAGCCCTTATGCAGCGACCGGTCTGTATTTTTATGATAATGATGTTGTCGCCATGGCTAAACAGGTAACCCCGTCTCATCGGGGAGAACTTGAAATCACATCCCTAAACAATGCCTACCTTGATAATGATGCACTGGATGTTCAACTTTTGGGCCG
>JAJFFM010000210.1 GCA_021776675.1 Robiginitomaculum sp. | reverse complement strand
TGATACTTATGCTCGCCGGATTGTTGGTTGACGTGTTAGCCAAACGCCGCATACGAAATTTGTATTGGACGCTTTGGAACAGGCTCTGCATGAGCGCCAACCAGTGCATAAATCTGGCCTCGTCCATCACAGTGATCGGGGTTCAATTTTCCCTTGGCATGATCTGTTTTGGCGGGGCTGTACTTAGTGTGGTTTTTTTACTCGGCAAACCGTCTTCTGATTCATATGCAGCGTGATGGTTTTTTCGCAGACGGAGTTGCGGGCCGCGTTAAACATTTAGGCATTGGAGTGATCTTGTTCTGGGTTGGGCTCATACTGGCCGAAGATGTTTTTCCCTGGGTTATAAGCTGGAATGTTCCGGAAGAATACCGTTTCCCTCTTGAATAGCTGCCATACGATGACAATATTATTGCTCTGCTGTTGGGGGTTATACTCATGATCATGGCGGAGGCATTGGGCGAAGCCCAGGCAATTGATCAGGACAACAAGAAAATTATCTGATGAAGACCGCACCTAATTCCGGACAAATAGTTGTTACGCTCAATGTGATGTTGGCGCGCCGAAATGTTAAATCCAAAGACCTGGCCTGTTATGTGGGAATTACAGAGGCAAACCTGTCACAGCCTAAATCTGGCAAGGTCAAGGGAGTGCGTTTTGAAACCCTAACTAAAATTTGCAAATATCTTGAATGTAAACCTGGTGATATTTTGGATTTTCAAGTAGATAAAGATAACTTATAAATTGAGCGCAAAGGTGATTGCCTGGCTTAATTCATATATCCAGTACTATGAAAAATGCTAAACCTCTATTCTAGACTTATGTGGTTTTGTCAACTTAGTAGCACTTTTGCATAACTCTATTATTATTCAGGTTGAAAGCCTCATTTACCACCGTCAGCGTTTTCCTCTCCTTATTTATGCGGCAGAATTGCTTTATAACATATGGACTTAATGCCTGATGGAACGAACGGCAGAGAGGCGGTCTCTTATCCACCGCCACAACAAACCTACCAAATGTTACCAGAACGCTGGATAACCTGAGCCTATAGCAAAAAGGCCATCAGGCGGAAACGTATCCAAGAGGCACATACTTTGGACGACTTTCACACACTGGTGAAATATCAACTTTGATATCTATCATTGGAATTGCCCGATAAATTATTTCTTAGGTGCGAATAAAACCACTTGCATTACTTACAAAGATTAACTAATAGACCTGCAATTAAGAATTATTCGCATGAAGAGATTCATGATTTTACAAACCAATGAATGAGGAAATAAGCCTCAAAAAAAATAGAAAGTTGAACCATGAAATTTAGATTTGGAATATGCACAACCGTACTTTTAACGGCACTCGCCAGTATGGTTTCAGCGCAATCAAATGATAATTTTGAAATTGACGAAATCATTGTAACCGGTAAGCATTTATACACAGATCGGGTCAACGCTCTAAAATCTCCGACACCAATCATAGATGTGCCCCAATCTCTTTCTATCGTAACCGCTGACCAGATTACCAATCAAGGTTTTGATAGTATAGGTGACATCATCAACTATGTTCCGGGAGTTACAAATACACAAGGTGAAGGTCACCGCGATGCTGTTGTATTTCGTGGTGTTCGCTCGACGGCTGATTTTTTTCTTGATGGTGTACGTGATGATGTTCAATATTACCGTGGCCTTTATAATATTGAACAAGTTGAAATTTTGCGCGGAGCAAATGCTCTACTCTTTGGGCGGGGCGGTACAGGTGGTCTTATTAACCGCGTTTCAAAAAAAGGTAAGATTGGTGAGCAGTTCACAGGATATAAAGCAGCAATTGATACATTTGGGGCCTTTGGACTTGAGGTAGATAGTAACCATTCAGTGGGCGAAAATTCTGCCTTTCGTGTTAATGCGATGTATGAGAGTTTGAATAATCATCGTGATTTCTACGATGGTGACCGTTTTGCTATCAACCCTACGGCCCGTTTTGAGCTTTCACCCTCATCAACTTTGGATGTCTCATATGAATATATCGACAATGAACGTTTTATTGATCGCGGCATTCCAATCAATGACCTTGCTGGTGGTAATGGCGAGCCTATAGAAGCATTTGAAAATATTGTTTTTGGTGACCCTGAGCTTAATACAGCTGACGTTCAGGCCCATGTATTACGTGCCACACTCACGCAAAGCTTTTCGGAAAACCTGAAAGGTGTTTTTAACGCGTCTTATAGTGATTTTAACAAGCTTTATCAAAATTTCTACGTGCAGGACCTTGTTGATATTAACACTGTCCGCCTAGATGGTTATGTCGACACTACACAGCGAAAACGCTTTAATCTTTCCGGTAACTTAATCGGGGAATTCGTGACCGGGGGTATTGAACACACCATCGTTACAGGGGTTGAATATGCCGATACGTCCAATAATAATGATCGCTTTAACCCAGTTTTCAGTACTTCAGGAGCTGACCGCGAAAGCTTCCTAATTGCTCGACCACTTGACTTGTCAGGTGGAGTTGGAACAACAGCCACAGGCGCCCCAACAACACTTTCTTTTAGTGATTTGAACGATAATACTGAAGCTAACCTTCAGGTTTTCTCTGCATTTATCCAAGACGAAATTTCTTTGTCAGATAATCTTGACATCGTACTTGGTGCGCGGTTCGATAGTTTTGATTTTGAGGTAGATGACCTCAAAGCTAGCGTAACGCGCTCACGTTTGGATGAAAAAATTTCCCCTCGCATTGGCTTGGTTTTCAAACCGAAAGAAAATGTTTCTCTTTACGGTAGTTATAGTCAGAGCTTTTTGCCCCGTTCTGGCGGACAATTTGCATCTGTTAGTGAAACTACTGCTCTTCTTGAACCTGATGAGTTTGAGAGCCTTGAAGCCGGACTTAAATGGGATTTCATGCCGGAATTGAGCTTCACAGCAGCATATTTCCAAAACGAACAAACAATTGATGCTTCTCTAGATGGCGCGCCTGAAGACCTTGAACGGCGTGGCTTAGAAGTGGATGGTTTTGAATTGCAGCTTGAAGGCCAAATTACTGAGCGTATTTACGTTCGAGCCGGGTACGCTAATTTAAGCGGCAAAACTGATTTTACTGATGCTGGGGTAGCGCAAGAATTACCTCGGGAGCTCCCCGAAAATACATTCTCTATTTGGACAAACTTTCAGGTTACAGATCAATTTGGTTTGGGGCTTGGAGCTACCTATCAGGACGAGGCTTTTATTACTGACCTTGATATTGGTGCCGACGCTTCAACGCATCCAACCTTACCGTCTTTCACACGGTTTGATGCGGCCGTCTATTATGATGCAAATGATGATATCCGTCTTCAGGTCAATATTGAAAACCTGACAGACCTGCTATATTTCCCGTCATCACACAGTACACATCAAATAACTGTAGGGGCGCCGCTTAACGCTCGTTTTACAATAAGTGGTAAGTTTTAAATTCAGTTGCATGAATGAGCTACAAGAAATTCGAAGCGCTTCTATGAAACGGGTTTTCAATGATGAAACCGGCCTTGTAAGGTAAAAGAAGTAAGTTTTTGAGGTAATAAATAGAAATTATGCGGATGGTGGTTCCGTGGGTACTCATCTAACACTTATTTTCTCGTTATGTTAGGGAATGCTTCTTGCTAGGAATAGTATATTTCAGGGGCATATAATTGGTGATAAGTACGGACATTAGATTGGTGTATAAATCAATCATATTGAGGAAGTGACTTTTAGGTGTTATTGCCAGTTGAGGCGGTAGCAATAATCAGTTAACTATAATTTAAGCAATAGGAAGGGTATGGTTTGGCAAGTAATGTTTCAGTAATCGATTTTAGTTCACCAAATGATGAACGCCTATTACGGCGGCTTAAATTAAGGAAAAACGCTAAAAAAAGAGCAAGATCCAATCACCCAGTATCTAATGCTGTCAGTTATGACCCAGTTGAGCAGAAGGTAATCTCTGCATTTCAACAAGATTGTGCGAAAAAAAAGCAAGATGTATTAGAAACAATACATAACTCAGAAGAAGCTATTATAGCTCAAAAAGCCAAATTATTTGATAGAAGTTATATATCCGAGGCTAAAGTCGAAGTCGCAGACTTGAAACATTATTTCAAGGGTTTTAAGCGGCAATACATTGATAAAAGAAAACTCCATCAAGAAAAAATAGAGGAGTTCAAAAAATTCAGAGATGACAGGAAGTTGCTTGAGCCCCCTGGTGAGCGTTCCAATGTATTTTGGTACTCCCTTGATTTACTTATGCTTTTGGCGGTTGAATCACTGCTCAATATGTATTTTTTCAAGTCCGGCAACGAGCTCGGTTTACTGGGCGGGCTAATTGAAGCGTTCGGTATTGCTGGTTTTAATATAACATTTTGGTTCGTAATAGGGTGGTGGGGCATTAAGCGAATAAACAGTGTCATTTGGTACAATAAAATATTTGGATATGCATTTTTTCTATTTTCTCTTTTAGCCATTCCAACAACTAACCTCCTTATTGGTTTTTACCGTGATGTGTTAACCAGCAGTCTTACCCCTGAACGCAGCGAAGCTTTTCAGAAAGCGTGGGGTATGCTTTTTGCGATGGATATTAAGCTCCTTAGTCCGTCTTCAATAATGCTTATCTTACTGGGTATAATGATGGCCGGCTGGGCTTTGCAAAAAGGATATAAATATGGTCACCGATATCCTGGGTATTCGGCTAAATTTGAAGAATTTCAGAAGTCATCGGACTTGTTTCAAGAACTCGACGATGAATTGAGAGAGCAATATATAGTTTCACTAGCTGAAATTAGTGCTCAATTAAGTGAAAAGATTCAATCTATTAAGCCGCAAATTGGAGATATTTCTGCAAGGATCAAAAGAGTTGAGGCTTATATATCTAAATGGGAGAGCTATTTAAAATCGCGATGTAAATCTGTGAATAGTCTTTTGGCTAATTATAGGGACGTGAATACGCGATCAAGAAGTGATGCTCCGCCAAAATATTTTTCAACACTTTTCCTTGATGAACAAAAATTAGGCGGTGATAAAATCATGAGGGCATTAGGTTCAAATAAATTTGATTTAGACGTTCAAATTACAGAAATAAGTAATCAAGTGGACCAAGTGTTGAATAATGTTCTCTTGCTTGAAAAAGATATCAACCAGTTACTGGACTGGGAAGATGGCTCGTAAAAAACGTAATTCAACTAGACGGCGGCGTAAAAAGAATGGTGGTTTGAATAAAGCTAACATCTTGAAGATTACGATTTTAGCCGTTTTTTTCCCTAGCATAATTCTTCTGTTTCTTTCCCAAAGAAATTCAGTTGGCAATATTGACCCTGTAACATTTTGTGATAGTGGGGAAAGTTCGCCCGTAATATCTATATTAATAGATGTATCTGATAAGATTGAGATCGTAAAGCGTACGAATATAATAAATGATCTGACAGCATATGTTAAAACTATCCCAAAAAATGCCAGAACTGATATATATTTTGTAACCGGTATAGAGGACACATTGCCTTCTCCCGTATTTAGTAAATGTAATCCGGGTGAACCAGATAGTTATGACGGATTAACCCGTAATGAAGTCATTTTGCGGCGTAGATTTGATGAAGAATTTCTTGGTCAGCTCAAAAATACATTCACATCAGAGCTGGTTGGTAAGCCAGCAAAGCAATCGCCAATAATTGAATCAATTCGATCTGTAGCGGCACAAAGTTTCACAGGTAATTTTGATAGAAACCGCTCACAACTATTAGTCGTTTCTGACATGCTCCAAAATTCGAAAATATATTCACATTACAAAGCGGAACTTGACTTTGATGCGTTCAATAATAGTCCCCAATGGGCGAACGCCTTTGCAAGGCTTACAGGGGTTGAAGTTAGATTATTATACATAAAACGCGGGGGCCAGAGCGTAAAGTTTCAAAACGAAGAACATTTAGGATGGTGGGATCAGTATTTTTTTGCAAATAAAGCAGAAATTACAAAAATCGACATATATTAAAATAGGTATAGAACCTTAAAAAAGGTGATGTTAGAATGAATTTGTCTTCTCAATCAGTGTTAAAATTCATAGTTGGTCTTTTTGTCATCTCTTTTTTATTTCTAGCATTGTTTTTCTTTGCAACTAAAGCGCAATATATACTTGGTGTTTTAGGTCTTACTTTTGGCTTAATAAGCTTCGCATACTTGGTTTATGATAATATCAGAGTGGCACATAAGACAGATTTTAATGTCTCTTATGTAAGCATTTTGTTTTTAATTTTATTCGGAACGCTCTGTTTCGTAATATCATTTTTTGCGACAGAGGCTTTCACGCTCTCATTAGCCTTGGCTTTTGTAGCGCTCACAAGCTCAAGCAGTGTTTTGTACGTTCTGAAACTTCGCAAATAGGTATTACCATACGTATGTCTGAAGAGAAAATTGAACGAAAAGCTACTATTGCAATCCTTACTTGGTTGGCAGTTCAGGTAGAAAATGAAGGCTCCAATACTGAATGGCTTGTTGATGCGGTTTGAAACTTTATACGATCCCTATATTATAGAACCGGTACATTGGGAAATTATCCTCGATGTCGACATTATCTGATGTCAACGGAGTGTCCGTCTTCATATAAAATGAGACAGATTTAAGCCTGAGCTAAGCGATAGTTGCTCACCTCTGTTGGTTTATATGAAGATGGACAGCCATGAAGAGCTGGCTTTTTCCCGCATTGCCTCTATAGTGGACACTGGCCCTCTGAATATTTTAGGTAAATATACCGACCGCTAACTCGGCCCATATTAGGACAATTCCAATAAAGATAGTGAGTCCACACAAGAAACGAAACATAGCGGTTTTCCTCTTGGGAGTTAATAGCGAGTAGACGATTCCTGCCATAGAAAGTATAAAGCCAGCAAATGCAAAATCAGCAGCATTCCATTGCACTTCATTTGTGTGCGTCATGGCGATTAAGGGCAGTAGCAACAACAACGGAATAAAGGCCCACGCAATTATTCTTTGCGCGTCTCTACCAAGTTTACTTGCGTTAGATGGTTTTTGTGACATGGTTTTTAGATCCCGTTAGGTTGGAACGTCTACCATATAACGCCTTTAAAATAAGGAATAAGTTGCTGCTAGCATCCATTTGTTCGCCAAATGCAATGTATTGTTAACTTAAAATTGCTAGATACTTATTCATGACTATTCGAAATTTAAATACATCTCCAAAATCTTTTGGGCGTAAGAAAGCTGATGCACCACAATTGCCGATTGCTCCTATGGCTAAGAAAAAATGTTATTTGGAGAACAGAAAAGCATCAGAGCGAACTAAACAACTCAAGAAGGTACAACTTATTTTTAACAATAACATTTGTACTATTGATGCTATTTTACGTAGTCTTTCCGAAGAAGGTGCCCAAGTTGAAGTTAATAATCCACTTGAAATTCCCGACAAGTTTATGCTTAAATTTACAAGTGATTTTAAAACTAGGCAGTGTCAGGTGGTCTGGCGGGATGATAAGTCTATCGGTTTGAAATTTGTTTCACCTTAGGGTGATTTGCCGCCCGACCAAGTACTTGACGGCGTAAAAGGTGAATTGGAGCGCGTTATTGTTCTTGGTATTACATCTGCTTGTTATTAGATAGAGCAAAAACTCAACTGCTACTGAGCATCGAGGAGTAAATATACCATCTCGTTAAAAATTACCCAGATAAATACATTAAACCACCTAAAATTACGATAATGTAAGCAAACATTTTAAGGACATTTAAACTACGAATAATCACTAAAATACTATATATATAATAAAAATAATGATTTAAACTGGTGCAGTGCGCAGTCTTGTGAGTACTCGTCTCACACCCGGTTTCCCTGTTTTACAGGAAATTTACAGGGAAAATTAGCGTTTCTCTGTCGTTTTTTGACTTATCCTCACTGAAACACATTGAAAACACACTGTTTTTTGTGAATTCTCTAAAAATTAACAGGGAATTATATTTAGGGAACAGGGAGTTGTTATTTGGTTTCAGGGAGAAAACTTTTGCTGCGCCAAAATCCTAATCTGAACTATAAGCGTTGACGTCAAACATAAATCAAATCTTCCAAATTATTGACTGTCCTCTGAGTGCGAAGCCTGCCTCTTGTACAATGCCTCCTGCAAGGCCTGTGTATAATTCTGGACAGCATATTTTGTTTTTAGGTGTTTCATTTCTTCAATGACCATCGGCAGACCTCCTTGCTCCAAAAGCTGCGGCACGCGAACGGGGGCTGTGTGCCCATCGCCTAGAATGGTGGAGAATAGCACTTCTTTCAGCCACGTCTGTGCACTTTGATCCATTGCTCTAGATTCACCGCCAACCCGATAGTCATAAATAAGACCTTCAGAGGATTTAAGGATATTGAGATATCGTTTTTCCTGGAATGTTTCTTTGTCGATAAAAGTGATTGAACCACCCTTCGACAAATCGGCAATCCCGTCATACCGGTCATTCAATGTTACGGGACCATTAATGTAGGCTCTTACGACTCTGAATTTCTCAAAATGTTCATAACAGTCGTTGTTTTCGGCAATACCCCCGAAAGCCTTGCAGCTCTGGCTTGAAAGAGTGCCCCATTGTACAAGCGGCATCCCGTATATGGCACCGATAAGAAAAACAGCTGCAAAACCGCCAGGCCAGAAATCCGCCAGCCTTGGGCTATCAGGTTTTTTGTTATGGCCAAGCAGGTTTTTAATGCGTTTCAAAAGGTCAGACTCTTGTTCATACAGATGTATACCGAGCAGGTTTGCATCTGCATGTATAATTGGTTTTTCTCTCTGGTTTAGCTGGCTTTGTTGAAAAAGCGCGGACTGGTAAAGCGTGTTCGCAACCAGCTTGTTGTCCTGAAGCTGGTGGGCTGCCCACTCGTCAGCAGCAAGCTCGGCATAGTATTCAATTTTTTTAACTGCATACCGGAACATTGGCTGGAAAATAAATATCTTTTGTAGAATGCGGCCGACAGTGAGCCAAACCAAATCTCTTTGCCGAATATGGGCAACTTCATGGCTTAAAATCGCTTCTAGTTCCTGCTTATTCATTTCATGAAAGAGCTTGTCCGGTAAAAAAATCTTGTTTCCAAAACTGGCCAAAGGACTTGTAATGGCATTGTAGATATAAAGGTCCGGTTTTTGTTTCAGGTTAGCCGCATCAGAAATCTTTTTCAGCAACAGGTTTGCCGGATGTTCTGCTGCAACTCTGGATCCAGCCCGAAGGTGGTTTAAAGCTTTGTGATACCCTATGAATAACTTGATGAGGCTCAGGAAAACCAGAAAGCTTGCCAAAACGAAAGCGGCAGATACCAGTCGGCTTACTGCTTCTATACCGTTATCGAGCTGCCGTTGTGCTGAAAGGTAAGCGGGACGTGTGGTGACAATTATCTGCTCTTGCTCGGCCTCGGATGATGAAATTTCTATCCCTTTGTCCACTGGGTTTATCTGTTGTTGGACAAAAACATTGGTTGGACTTAAGGTGATGGCAGGTATGCTAATATAGGTTTTGATGCCGGATATCTGTGGTATAAAAAATAGTAAACTGCCGAATATAGCTGTTTTCCATATAAATGCACCTGCCCGTGGCGATCTGGTATATTTTTCCAACCAGTGCGTGACAGCAAACAGGATTGTACTCCCTACCAGGAAACGGATGAGCATATCTGCAAAGCCTACTGTATTGGCCAGTCCCTCTAACAGGAACATATCAGGCATTGTCACTCTCATCCAATAATTCTTTTATTCGTCCGATTTCCTCTTTCCTGATATCTCCTCCTTGTAACAAATGCATGAGGAGTTCGGTTGAGTCCCCATCAAACATAGTCGCAACCATATTGCCAACCATGTTGAGACGTGTCTCTGCTTCATTGATCGCTGCTGTAAACAGACGTTCCCGGCCGATCATTTTCGCCTGTACATATCCCTTTTTTTCAAGTCGTGTCAGAATTGTAGCAATCGTGGTAATGGCAAGATTCAGATGGGGCAGGTTGGCCCTAACCTGACGAACGGATGCAGGTCCAATTTTCCAGAGTGCCGCAATAACCTGATATTGCTGATCACTCAATTTGATTTTGGATTTCATATCTTTACCGCATTGCCATGTAAACTACATTAGTAGTTGACAGGGTCCTATATATTTGACTATCAAATTACATATGTAGTTTTGTATCTGATGATTTGACATAAAGTCAAGCGGAACATGGTCAATAACAAAGCACAATCATAAACAATCTGACCGGTTGGCTAGAGAAAATTTGGCTAGAGCAAATTTGGATAGAGTAAATACAGGAGATAAAAATGAAATACAGAATATTCAGGATAATGGTATGGGCAGTGGTTGCAGCTTCGACTTTTTGGGGGGCATTAGGTGCCGCTTACGCGGATGCCGCTAAAGCACCTACGACCAAGGCCAAGGACTACCCCCTGCAAACCGAAGAACAACTGGTTGCACGCTATGATAAATTAATGAAACAAAACGAAGAAAATGGTTTTTCGGGTGTCATATTGATCGAAGATAGAGGCAAGCTAATATATAATAAGGCTTTCGGGTATGCCGACAAGACAAAGAAAATCACGAATACACCGGAAACAATATTCGATATAGGGTCCATCACCAAGCAGTTCACCTCTGCAGCCATTTTAAAACTGATGGAAAACGGCGAACTTTCCGTAGACGATCCCTTATCAAAATTCTTTGACGGCGTACCCGCTGACAAGAAAAACATTACCATTCATCAACTACTGACCCATACCTCCGGGATTTCCAAATCTACTGGTGACGATTATATATATCTGTCATCCGAAGATTTTCTGAAGCAGGTTTTCAAAAGAAAGCTAAAAGCAAAACCGGGGCAGAAACACATTTATGCCAATGTCGGCTATAGTCTTCTTGCAATGATTGTTGAACGGGTTTCTGGCCAGCCATACGAAACATTCCTGTACGAAAATATCCTCCACCCGGCAGGGCTTGAAAATACCGGCTATCTGAGACCTGATTACAGCCAGCATGTTGTTGCAACGGGCCATAATTATAGAAATAACAAACCGTGGGGATCCAGTATTGAACGTTGGGCGGAAGCTGGCGGAGTTTCCTGGCATTTGAAAGGTAATGGCGGCATTCTGTCGACCACACTTGATATGTATAAGTGGCACCGTGCCCTCCAGAGCGCAAAAGTGCTTAAACCTGAAACCATTGAATTATACCAGGCGGAGCATGTCGTAACTAAAGTTAATCCTAAAAGATATTACGCCTATGGATGGGGGATATCAACCAGCAGCCAAGCGGGGAAGATTGTATCACATTCCGGTGGTAATGGTATTTTCACTGCCTACGTAATGCGTTATGTCGATGTCAATAGGGCAGTCATTTACATGACGAACGAGACAAGCCCCGGTGCGAGTAAGCTGGTCCAGGAACTGGTTAATATCGCTCGTTTACCAGACTACGAACCAAAGATAATCAAAAAACCAACACCGGCGAGACGATTAAAGTGCAAGGTTAAGTGTTGAAATTAAGAAAGTTTTGCATTGCGTAAAATCAAAGCAATTTTGGCCGTGTCTCTGATGATACTTGCCTTTTCTGGCTGCCAGCACCTTGGTCAACTTAAGAATCTCACAAATGTGGCGTTGGACCCGAATGGAGCCCCTGCGCAACCAGCCGTGTTGGCGGAGTTTGAAAACGACCCAGTGGTGACGTCAGCAGGCGGATGGCGAGACCGCCGCGTACCTATACTGCGCGAGACGTTTCAACGTGACCTGTACGGATATTTCCCGGACGAATCTGAAATAGTGGTTGGCGACGTTCAGTTGCTTGACGACAACGCCTATGGCGGTTTGGCAACGATCGAACTTGTCCCATTAACAATCCGCACGCGGTTTGGAGAAGGCGAATGGGTTGAACGAACAATTCGGCTTGCTCTGGCAAAACCAAAAGCGGCAACCAAACCATCACCAGTAATCCTAAAAATGAGCTTTTGCCCATTTAATGAAACATTTCGACATGACGGCCTGCCAAATGGCCAGGCCGAGATTGTCTTGCCTGAAAGAACAGGAAAAACAAACGTGAGTTGCGTAATTAAGGGGTTTAGTCCTCTTGAGCGACTGCAGTCTTATGCCTTGGGACGGTACCATGTATCACCTCCGATTAAAGAAATGATAGAGCGGGGGTATGCCTACGCTGAGATTAACGTGCTTGATTACATCGTTGATGCATCAAATTTAGGCAGCTTGCAGTTGGAATTGTTATCACGCGGTCATAACGAAGACACCTCATGGGGTGCCCTCGCAGCATGGGCGTCGCAGTTTTCGCGTGCAGTAGACTATCTTGATACAGACGAAGAGCTTGACGCTGAACGGACGGCGATTTACGGCCATTCACGTTACGCAAAGGCAGCGCTGGTCGCTGGTGCTTTTGATGACCGTATTGACGCCGTTATTGCCCATCAATCAGGTAGAGGCGGCGCCGCGTTAACCCGCAGCGTGGTTGGTGAACCTACGTCGGAAATGACGGCGACATACCATGATTGGTTCTCAACAGCGTATACGAAACGTACTCAAAACAGTAAGGAACTCCCGTTTGATCAACACCAATTGATCGCACTGCTCGCCCCTCGGCCGGTTCTGCTGGGCAATGCGCGCCGTGATAAATGGTCTGATCCGAACGGTGCCTTTCGCGCAGCTCAGGGGGCAAATCCGGCTTATGAACTATTTGGCTCAGAAGGCCTGACCACGGAACGCTTAAATGAATTCGATCCGGATGCTGACATAGCATTTTGGATTAGGCCTGGCACACACGGTGAAGTGAAAGAAGATTGGTCCGCATTTTTAGAATTTCTCGATGCGCATTTTTAAACGGCTGATCCGCCTTAGCGATCACAAACAAATGCGTCGGCTTTGTCAGATGATACTTCATAAATTGAAGTGTAAATTCACGTCAAAATCAAATCTTCCAAATTACTGACTGTCCTCTGAGTGCGAAGCCTGCCTCTTGTACAATGCCATGATGCCCACTTGGGGAGAATTGAAAGTCAGCTAAGTCATTGATTTAAACTGGTGCCGCAAGGGAGAATTGAACTCCCGACCTCATCATTACCAATGATGCGCTCTACCACTGAGCTACTGCGGCTTTTCCAAATTGTTCGCCGCCTATAACCTAGACTATCAAAGCCCGCAAGACTGAATTGACATATAGGCTATGCGCACTGTAATTAGCCTATATGAGTAGTGATAAGTCAGAAAAACAAAAGCAACAAGAACGTAAGGGTGCGCGGGTGGCTAAGGCTCTTCGTGATAATTTACGCCGCCGAAAACAAGCCGTAAAGAAGTCAAAACCACCAAAACAATAATGACTATCTTGCGAGATTATAAATGTAGTAAGCGGCCATAATCTCGCCTAACATTTTGGCGATAGCTGATTCCGTATTATTGTATGGGGCGCGCTATCAGGAGGAATTTAATGGATAAAATAGTAATTGAAGGTGGTACCCCGTTATCGGGACAAATTTCCATCAGCGGTGCAAAAAACTCTGCGCTCAAATTGATGGTTACATGCTTGCTAACCGATGAGCCACTTGAGCTGACAAATATGCCTAACCTGCGCGATACGCGGTTTTTAGGGCAGTTACTGGAAAATTTCGGTGTAGAGATCAGCGAAGGCGTAGGACGTTTATCTCTACATGCTAAGACCCTAACATCGACGACGGCACCTTATGATTTGGTTCGTAAAATGCGGGCCAGTTTCAATGTACTTGGCCCAATATTGGCGCGTGCCCATAAGGCCAAGGTTTCACTTCCCGGCGGCTGTGCCATTGGTGCACGGCCCGTTGATTTGCATTTAAATGCTCTTAAATCCATGGGCGCGGACATTGAACTTAACGAAGGTTATGTCATTGCATCGGCTAAAGGCGGGCTAAAGGGGGCGGAAATAACATTCCCGTTCATAAGTGTAGGCGCCACGGAGCATGCTATGTTAGCTGCGGTTTTGGCTAAGGGCGAAACGGTTCTTAACAATGCAGCACGCGAACCAGAGATCGTTGATCTGGCCAATTGTTTAAATGCTATGGGCGCCAAGATTAGCGGGGCAGGGCGCTCGGAAATTGTAATCGAAGGTGTCAAGACATTAGGCGGCACGAAATATGCCGTGGTGCCTGACAGGATTGAAGCAGGCACCTATGCATTGGCTGCGGCAACGGTCGGCGGGGCCGTGCGGCTCGTCAATGTGCGCTCTGACCATCTAGGCTCCCTATGGCCATTGATCGCGCAAGCAGGCGCCAAGGTCACCATGGACGAAAATTCCGTATTGGTGGAACGTCACGGTACGCCGATTTTACCTGTGGATGTGGAGACACAAGCCTATCCTGGTTTCCCGACAGATTTACAAGCACAGTTCATGGCTATGATGTGTTTAGCGGACGGCGTTTCAATCATTCGTGAGAACATTTTTGAGAACCGGTTTATGCACTGCCCGGAACTATCACGCATGGGCGCAAATATCACGGTAAGTGGCCGCGAAGCCATTATCAGGGGCGTTCCTGCACTTAAAGGCGCACAGGTCATGGCTACGGATTTACGGGCATCAGCAAGCCTGATTGCGGCTGGTATGGCGGCTGAAGGTATCACCGAAGTTGGCCGTGTTTATCATTTGGACCGTGGTTTTGAGCAAATAGAAGTTAAACTTGGTAATTGTGGAGCGCGCATAAAGCGGGTATCAGAATAAATATGAGTACTAAATTAAAATTATTAGCAGAAACTGCCGAAGGGCTGACCATATTATCGGCGGCGCTGCAAGATGCTATTGTGCGTGTGGGCGATATCCACTTTGATAGCGATGGCTGCTCTATGGTGTTAATAACCAATCGGTATTGTCACGAAACTGATGTGCCGAAACGGGTCAAATCCGGGCTGGGCCTGCACAATGTATTGTCGGTACGCACACAGGGTATTAATAGATCTGATCCTGATGCATTTTTGGTACTGTTATCGGTTAATTATGCGCCGTCGGACACACCGCCGGGTGGTGTTATCAGCCTTATTTTTGCAGGCGGC
>JAJFFM010000209.1 GCA_021776675.1 Robiginitomaculum sp. | reverse complement strand
GCCCGTCTGAAAACTTGGTCTAAAAGACTATCCTTCAACAATCTTTAGATCGCCAGCAGCTTCTTTGCCGCTGTTTTCTACGATTTCGTAGCTAACTTTTTTGTCTTCTTGAAGGCCGGAAAGGCCAGCAGCTTCAACAGCACTTACGTGTACAAACACGTCTTTGCCGCCATCATCAGGCTCGATAAATCCGTAACCTTTAGTTCCGTTAAACCATTTAACTGTTCCAGTTGCCATAATACTCTCCTAATTTGAGCAATAATAAAACCCTCACTACTTTGGCAAAGCAGTCAGAGACAAATAGAGATTAAAAGCTGGAAAATTGAAGGACTTAGGACTTGGAAACGTTTGGAAGACCGTGAGATCTACACCCTTGAAAGGTACGCTTAATTAGGCACTTAGAAAAACAATATTTATATACTCACGACTACCAGAATTCAAAATCTGGATGTCATATACACCTGTAAAATTTTTACGCAAGCTAATTTGTCGGTTAAAAAGCGGCTATTCCGTTAACCTTAAAGATTATTTACGTGCGGATTTTATCATATCCGCAGCTTTTTCCGCGATCATTATTGTCGGCGCATTGGTGTTACCGGAATTGAGTTGCGGCATTATTGATGCATCCACAACCCGCAAACCTTTGAGGCCGTGGACTTTTAGCTCTGGGTCAACCACAGCCATTTTATCTACACCCATTTTACACGTACCCACGGGATGGTAAACCGTATCAGCCCGGTTCCTAATCTCTTCGCGCCATTCATCATCGCTCATATTGTCTTGGCTATAAAGACGTTTGCCCTTGATCGGATCAAATGCAGGCGCCTTCATTATTTGATCAGCCAATTTCACACCCTTGAGCAAAACCTCCATATCTGCTTCGTTTTCCAAAAATGCCGGATCGATGAGCGGCGCAGCAAATGGGTCAGCACTGGCTAGTTTAAGCGAGCCGCGAGATGTAGGACGCAAAACACAGACATGACAAGAATAACCATGACCCCAATGAGATTTGCGCGCATGGTCATCGACAACGCCGACAACAAAATGCGTTTGTAAATCCGGGACCTCTATGTCAGGGCTGGATTTATAAAATCCGCCGACCTCTGCGAAATTGGACGTGAAGATACCCGTCTTATTTTTACGGTATTCGAACACGGCTTTGATGGCTTTATAAATTCCTACAAGCGAATATCCGAGCGTGTCCGTATTTTTGGACTTATAGGATATAATATAATCAATATGGTCGTGTAGGTTTTCCCCCACACCGGGAAGATGGTGCACACAAGCAATGCCGTGCTTAGCCAACTCATCTTTATCGCCAATACCTGATAGCAAGAGCGTTTGCGGTGAACCAAATGCACCGCCGCACAATATCACTTCTCTGATCGCATTTATAGTTTGATCCTTGCCTCCTGTATGACATTGCACACCTATTGCCCGACCATCCTTTACGTTGACTTTGGTTGTCGTCGCATCTGTAATAACCGTCAAATTAGGACGATCCAAATTTGGTGTTAGATAAGCTTTGGCGGCGCTAAAACGTTGACCTTCTTTCTGGGTAACTTCGTAGCGTCCCGTTCCTTCAAATTGTGAGCCGTTGAAATCCTTGGTTTTGGGGAGTTGAATTTGGTCGCAAGCATCAAGGTAATATTCTGCAGTCGGATTTGGGGATTGCAGATTAGCAACATTCAATGGTCCACCCTTCCCCCGTAAATTTTGGCCGCGTAATTTTGTAGCCCCCGCCTCGCGGTTTTCGGATTTTTTAAAATATGGCAGTACATCATCCCAGCCCCAACCTTTGGCACCCATAGCCACCCAATTGTCATAGTCGCTTTTGTGACCACGAATATAAATCATCGCATTGATAGATGAAGACCCGCCGAGAGTTTTACCGCGTGGCTGATAACCACACCGACCATTCAGACCTTTTTGCGGAACGGTCTCAAACCCCCAATTTAACTTACCGGGCTTGGGCATAAGTGCTGCCGAACCCGCAGGCACATTGATAAGAAAACTATCATCCTTGGGCCCCGCTTCCAGCAAGCATACCGTCACATCCGGGTCTTCGGACAAACGTCCCGCCAAAGTACACCCAGCAGAACCACCGCCAACAATCACATAATCAAAGCTATTCACTGGCACTCTCCAACGGTTTCATTTGGCCGTCCAGAACCACACCCCAAATGGCAATATTTGGCCAATCTTCAGCTTTGGTGGTGAGCGGGGTTGTTTTTAAAACCGTAAAATCAGCTTGCTTACCAATTTCAATAGACCCGATTTCGTTTTCTAAACCCATCGCCCATGCCGCATCAATGGTGATTGCCTTAAGCGCTTGCTCGGCGTTTAATTTCTCGGATGGTGTCGACACCCCGCCCTCACGGGTGGAGCGGAGCATATGCACTGAGGCAGCAGTGAGCGGCGACGGTGGTGCCAGCGGCGCATCAGAATGCATCGTAGTTGGCAATCCGGCCTCTATGGTAGACGCCAAAGGTGTCATATATTTGACTCGCTCGCCAATAGCCTCAACATAAGCTTCGCCCATATAATGAACATAATGAGATGCGACGGAAATCCCCACCTTTAATTTTTCAGCCTTGGCAATTTGCTCTGGCCGTATCAAACCTACATGTTCAAGAACCAATCTTTGGCCGTCCGCAGTCCCATTTTTTTGAACGGCCTCAAGGGCGTCTAATGTCGCGCTCTGCGCCGCATCACCGTTGGAATGGATACGGATATCTAGCCCTGCAGCCCAATAAGGCTCCATGGTTTCGGTAAGTATGTCCGGCCCAGTGACCCAGAGACCTTCCTCGCCTTTATTCTGACCACCCGTATATCCCGGCGGGGAGACGCGCATCGTCTGAGAATAAAACGCCGCGTCCGTGAACAGTTTGACTTGCGGGAGAACACGCGGCCATGTGTCCTTGGTGGCTTCGACCATCGCATCCATTTTTGCGATACGCTCTTCGCCAAATGCATGGGCGAATGCTCGATGTTCTGGTACCAAATAGACTTTGGTTTTGCTGTTTGCATCTATAAGAGCATTGTAATAATTATCCTCCAACCCTAGCCCAAACAGGCCGTAACCAAGTTCGGCAACAGTCGTGACGCCGTTACTTGCAAACATAGATTCTAGTCCCTTAAAGCCCGGCCCTATATTTTGAGGCGCTAGAAACAAATGTCCGACATTGGTGAGAAAATCAAAAACCGCATCTTCATAAACCCGTCCCGTCGGTTCGCCGTCCACCCCCAATGGTACGCCTTTATATTTCTCCCCCCAGCTTGCTTCAACCTTAGCGTATGCAAGGGCTTTCGAATTTAAGTAAAAATCATGGCCGGAGTAATGCCAAATGATTAATGGCCGATCGGTTGTGATGGCATCAAGGTCATATTTATTCAAAGCACCGTGCACCAAATTATGATAGCCATATATCACTAATGGTGCGTCCCCAGCCGTGAACGCATCTATCTCAGCTATGCGCGCCAGAAATGTTTCTCTGTCGGGTAATCCCTTCACTGTGCCTGCGGGTGTTTCCACATCCCAAGGCGGCGCGAAAGGTTTGGCATACATCATAGCCCCCAAAATCATGTGCACATGGGGGTCGATTAGCCCTGGAACAATAGTTAATTCAGCAAATGTATTGTCTATAACCGCACCATTAAATTCATCTCTCAACTCTTGCCCACTACCGACGCCAACAATCACGTCACCTCTAACCGCAACGGCTTCTGCGATTGGGTGTTCGGAATTAGATGTCAGTATGGTTTTAGCCGTGAATATGGTGACGTCTGTGTGCAGTGGGGCAGGTTTTGAGCAGGCATTCATCAGCCCCAAAACCAGAATTAAAACTAATTGTATGATAAATTTCATTTTCTTATCTCCCCCTGTTTTCCTACTACAGTTTCGCAAATCATATGAATAAACTTGCATATTGGTCAAGCTTTTGTCAATTTTACAGGAAAAAGAGATTGAGGGACTTATGTTGAAATTTGCTATCAGTGGAATAAGCGCAGCCTGCCTATTAGTCGGATGTACTGAACAAACTGCACCAACCACAGAAAGTATGACGGGCACAGAAATAATATCACAAGAAATATTCACCCCAGTGCAAGCAGACCCCATCTTAGACTTCTCTAACCGCGCTGATTTTAAAGCTGCAGAGCGCGGCTTTATCGCAACAATAGAAAATGATATAACGGATGCAGATGGTGAGGTCGTATATTCCCCTAGTGCCTATGACTTTCTAAAAGCCGACGCTCCTAATACCGTCAATCCGTCCTTGTGGCGGCAAAGCCAGCTCAATGCCAAACACGGACTGTTCGAAGTTGTGGACGGTATCTATCAGGTACGTGGATTTGACCTCTCTAATATGACAATCATCCGCGGTGACAAAGGGTGGATTATTGTTGATCCGCTGATCACCAAAGAAACGGCTGCTGCAGCTTTAGCATTGGCTAACAAACATCTCGGTGTTCGGCCAGTGGTCGCCGTCATCTTAACCCATTCTCATATCGACCATTACGGCGGCATTCGCGGCATAGCCAGTCCAGAGGACATAATTAGCGGCAAGATTGAAATTATCGCACCCGCAGGTTTTACGCGAGAAACCGTTGCTGAAAATATTCTGGCTGGCAATCAAATGGCGCGCCGCGCTGGCTTTATGTTTGGGCCGTTTATACCAAAAAGTGCTGAAGGGCATATTGGCTCCGGGCTTGGTCAAGGGGTCAGCACAGGTCGCTCAGGTCTTATTCCGCCGACCCACGAAATAACCCGTACCGGAGAAACGCTAAATATTGACGGTGTGGAAATGGTGTTTCAAATGACACCTGGTGCAGAAGCACCCGAAGAATTTATGTTCTACCTACCACAGTTCAAAGCATTCTGTCAGGCCGAAGAGATAAACCGCACACAGCACAATCTCCTGACACCGCGCGGTGCACAAATTCGCAATGGCCTTATGTGGTCAAAACATATTGACGACACCATTCAAATGTTCGGAGATAAAATTGATGTTTCATTTGGGTCACATCATTGGCCGACTTGGGGCAATACAGACGTGCTTGATTTTTACGAAAAACAGCGCGACACGTACCGTTATATTCACGATCAAACATTGCGCCTTGCCAATCACGGTATGACCATGGTGGAAATAGCCGAGCAAATTAAACTGCCTAAATCCTTAGCATCAGAGTTTTACAACCGGGGCTATTACGGCACGACAAATTTCAATTCCAAAGCTCAGTACCAATATTATTACGGCTGGTTTGACGGCAATCCTGCGCATCTCAATCCATTAGCGCCTGTGGCCGAGGCCAAGAAAATGGTTGAATATATGGGCGGTAGTACGACTATTTTGGAGAAAGCCAAACAAGATTACCAGAGCGGAGAATACCGTTTTGTAGCAACCGCGCTTAACTATGTGGTATTCGCAGAACCAAATAATACAGCCGCAAAAAATCTATTGGCCAAAACATATACGCGTTTGGGATATAAATCCGAGTCTGGTCCGTGGCGGGATTTCTACCTAACAGGTGCGCAAGAACTAACCACTCCATTGCTAAAAGATGTAGTTATCAACACCTCCAATCCAGATATGATTGCCAACCTGCCGCTTGATCTGTTTTTTGATCTCATGGCAGTCCGCCTCAACGGGCCGGATGCGGCAGGACTTGACATGAAAGTCAATTTCAATTTCACCGATACGGGTGAACAAG
>JAJFFM010000208.1 GCA_021776675.1 Robiginitomaculum sp. | reverse complement strand
AAAGCATTTCTTGCGCAGATTTAATATCCGTTATTTCTCTCAAGTCCGATTGCCCTAAATGGACACCGTCTGCCCCGATTTCGGCAGCTATCATGGGATCGTCATTGATGATTAAGGCCGTATCATTGGCCTGCGTAATAGGGAGTAAAGTTTGCGCAACTTCAACAATCCGCTCTCGCGGTGTATCCTTAAGCCGTAATTGCAAGCATCCCACGGGCGCCGATGATAAGACCTGTTCAAGCAATTCAGAAAAGGCATCTAAATCATCTATCTTCGGCGGTGTTATCAAATAAATCTGACAGAAATAAGGTTTTTTACTCACTATATTTTTTTACTCATTATATTTTTTTACTTATGGGCGCCTTATAGCCCAAATACCATGAGTAGAAAGAAGATTTGCTAAAAATGCGAAAGCAAATTTAAATATAAACCTCTTAATGTGCCGAAAATAATAACGGGTATAATGAAGTTAATAATAGCAACGACATCACTATATTGAAAATCCGCATGCGCAGTGGATCCGTAAGGAAGTGGTGAATTTGCCGCCCGATGAACATCCAAATACTACACGAGGGCAAATTTATTGCTCCAAAAATCAATGCGGTGGTCATAATTGCAACAACACTTTGCGACGGGGCATAAACAGTTATTGCCGTTAGCGCCATTGCCCAAGCCTTCGGGTTTACCCACTGAAACGCCACCGCCTGCAAGAAAGTCATAGGTTTTCCAACTGTCCCTGTTTCACCCAACGGAGCTGCATTTGCAATTTTCCAGGCAAGGTAAATTAAGAAAACAACACTTAGTATTTTCAAAATATTATAAATAATTGGAAACATCTCGAACACGTTCATAAGTCCGAGCCCGACCACTATGACCATTACTGTAAATCCGGTCCCAATACCCAACCAATGAGGGAGCGTCCTACGGACACCAAAATTGGCACCTGATGCCATCAGCATCAGATTGTTTGGCCCCGGGGTTGCTGAGGACACGAAGCAGAAAGCCGCAAAGGCAAGAAATATATCAAAAGTCATTCTGGTGTTTTATGCGGTTTTGTTTCGAATTATCTTGCTTTATTCAGAATAAAATCATTTATTTGACGCATATGAAGTATATTGACCGTAAAAATGACAAAATATTGCAAATTCTTATGCGCAATGGACGGATTAGCAATTCCGAGTTAGCTGAACAAGTCGGCATGTCTCCCTCTACCTGCTTACGCCGTGTACAAGATTTAGAACAAAGCGGCATCATAAAAGGCTACCGCGCCATTTTAGACCGCGAACGACAAGGTATTGGTTTTGTCGCCTATGTCACAGTTGGATTATCCGAGCATTCTAAAGCGGCACAAAAAGCATTTGAACGCTCAATATCCCTCTCCCCTGATGTACGTGAATGCCACAATATTACCGGCGCGGTTGAATATCTTCTCCGTGTTGAGGTAGCCGATATTACTGCCTATAAGCATTTTCACACGAATGTTCTAGGAAACTTACCTCAGGTCACAGCAATTACATCTTACATCGTAATGGAATCACCAAAAGATGAGCGCGCATAAAGGGACAAGCTTCTTGGTCTCACTTGCCTAGCTCATCTGCATTTTTTTGTGGTTCTCCGGATTTCCAGTGTTTGCGGCATACGGATGCATAAACATCATTGCCGCCAATCACCACCTGTGTCCCGGCTTTGACGGCATTGCCAGTACTATCCATACGCAGCACCATAGAGGCTTTACTACCGCACCAACATATAGTGCGTATTTCGCGCAAATGGTCAGCCACCGCTAACAAAGTCGCACTGCCCGGAAATAATTCACCCATAAAATCTGTGCGCAGGCCATAACACAGTACCGGAATACGCAGCTCGTCAGCAACTCGGGATAATTGCCAAATTTGATCGGGGCTGAGGAATTGTGCCTCATCTATCATTACACAATCAACATGCTTTTCTACGTGCCGTGCTGAAATAGACGCGAAAACATCTGTGTCTGCTTCGAACAAATCAGCTTCTTTTCCCAGACCAATGCGCGACGTAATTTGACCAACTTTGATGCGGTCATCCAGCGCCGCAGTCATGAGCAAAGTGTGCATGCCTTGCTCATGGTAGTTGTGGCTGGCCTGCAAAAGCACAGTGGACTTCCCTGCATTCATAGCAGAATAATTAAAATACAATTTTGCCAATATGTTACTTTCGAATCTAATTTCACAGTCACGTTACTGCCTACACCGATTGTGCGCAAATTCATTAGCCTATTTTGAAGCTTTTCAGGTTTTCAGGCGCAATCATGCCGTCAAGATTTCTAGGATCATTTTCAATGACATCGACATTTGTTGTAAGAGGGATTACCCCTGCCCAAATCGGTAGGCTGTAATCTTCTTCATCATCAACTGGGGGTCCGGTGCGTATTTTTGCCGATGCTTCATTAATGGGCATGGTGAGAACCGTTGTGGCTTTGCGTTCCTTAGCCAGCATAGGTCGCAATGTCTCCCAGCGTCCGGGGAACAGTTCATCCATCATATATTTCAAACTAGCTTCTTTAGCCGCATCATCTTCTATCTTTGAGGCCTTGCCAAACAGCATTGCGGATCGGTAATTGGCACTGTGGTGAAATGCGGAGCGGGCCATGACCATGCCGTCCAAAATACTGACGGCCATACAGACATCGGCGCCTTCGGATTTACGGATAAGGCGGCTGGCAGCCGAACCGTGCCAATAAACCCTATTGCCCTCACGCCATTGCAAGGTCGGTGTCACAACTGGTTTTCCGTCTAAAACATAAGAGACATGACACAGGGGCATGGCTGCAAGAATGTCGTAAATCATTTGCAGATTGTAATCACCGCGTTTGTAGGCGCGTTTCAATCTTGTGCGCTCGCTGGGCGCTAACTGGCTCGTGTCTTGCTTTGGAGGCATATCAAATCTCACATAAATATTACCCGCTCTGCATACATAAAAAATCACAGGCGACAAATAAACTAAGATTACATTTCCCTTCACTGTAAGAGCCACTATTCAAAAGCCAGAACACCGTCTTTGAATTTGCCCCAACGGATTGTTTTATAATCCTTGAGGTAATTTTCCGGATTGCGCCACGGTATCTCGGTCCCTTGTTTGGGCAGAGCATCCAGCGAGCGTAGAAAGTAACCTGACTGAAGGTTGACCAGTGGTTCTGTGCTCATATTCTCTGGCAGAGTTGGGGTCGCACTGGCGTAACCGTGCTTGTCCATATAATTAAGCAAGCGTGCCACATAACCACATGTCAAATCCGCCTTGAGCGTCCATGACGCATTTGTATACCCAAATACGGCCGCCATATTGGGGACACCACCAAACATCATGCCGCGGTAATTGAGCATATCTGCGACCACGAGCGGTACGCCGTCAATACTGGCTTCTATGCCACCTAAAAATTGTAAACTAAGCCCTGTAGCAGGTACGATAATATCCGCATTAATCTCGCCGCCAGATTTAAGCTTCACACCCGTTTTGGTGAAATGGTCTATATGGTCGGTGACAATAGACGCCGATCCGTCTTTTAAGACATTGAATAAATCACTGTCAGGAACAAGGCAGACTCTTTGATCCCACGGGTCATAATTCGGGTTGAAATGCACATCAACATCTACGCTGTCACCCAATTCTTCCTTGGCCATATTGCGCAAAAATTCGCGGACTTTCGCAGGTTTAGTACGCGCTCTGTTGAAAGAGAAAATATTAAGCAGAACGTTTTTTGTCCGCGCTAAACGGTAAGCCATCATATTAGGTAAAATTTTACGCAAGAAATTGGCAATCTTGTCTTTGGCCGGGCGTGTAAAAACATAGGTCGGAGAACGTTGCAACATAGTGACATGCTTGGCATCATCTGCCATGGACGGCACCAATGTTATGGCCGTAGCACCACTGCCAATTATCAATACGGTCTTATCTTTATAGTCCAAATCTTCTGGCCAAAATTGTGGCTGGACAAGTATACCTTTATAATCAGCATAACCTTCAAATTCAGGTAGGTAGGCTTTATCATAATCATAATAACCCGTGCAAGTGAGCAAGAATTTGCAGCTCATCTGGAAGCTACCATCTGCGTTGGTAACATGAACCACCCAGCGCTTGTCTTGGGATGACCAATTGACCTTGTTGACCTGGTGGCCGTAGCGGATTTTCTTATCAACGCCGTATTCTTCTGATGTCTGTTTGAGATAGCGAATGATAGATTCGGCACGGGCTATGTCTTTGCCTTCCGTCCAAGGACGAAAAGCATAGCCGAATGTGTCCATATCCGACTCAGAGCGAACACCGGGATATTTAAATAAATCCCAAGTACCTCCGAGGGTTTCTCTTCCCTCCAAAATAGCGAAAGTCCGATGAGAGCTCTTCCCCCGATCATTTAGCGTTAAATGACAGCCCGCACCTATACCGGATATTCCGGCGCCTATAATCAATACGTCAACATGTTCCATGCAAATTGTATATGTGCATTCATATGCATATGAAAGCTCTTAATTTGTTTGATATGACGAGAGAGCTTGCATAAGCAACATACAAATATGTATGAATTACTACGTTACCAAGGCAGTTCATAACCTTCTGCGTGCCAAAAGGTGCCTGTCGTTTCTAAGCTAAGAGCGTCCATACATTCTATCAGCCCTCCAGCAGCGGTAACCGCATCGGTTATACCGTTACCGCCCGTCATATTGGTCCGAACATAACCCGGATGCAGGAGAGCGACGGCAACACCGCGCGGGCGTAAATCATGAGACAGATTAACCCCGGCCATATTGGCGGCAGCTTTGGACATACGGTATCCATAATTACCGCCGGACGAATTGTCCTGCATCGACCCAACACGGGATGTGACAAGGCCGACTTTGGCGCCCGCACCCAGATTTTCCCGCAGTCTATGTGTTACCCGCAAAGGCCCTAGCGCATTAACTTCGTATTGGGCACGCATATGGTCATAATCAAGAGTGTTAAAACTTTCACTGGTCAATATCCCTGCATTGTTTATCAGCATGTCGAGCTTACGCCGACCAACCACCTGCGCCAATACACCAACACTGGAATCATCGGCCACATCAACATTTTCTATAATTTCGCAACCGACTGCACGTAAGGCACTGCTCACCGTTCGGCATGTAGCAAGCACCTCATCGCCGCGCTGAGTGTATTGCCGCGCCAACTCAAGACCAATGCCTTGATTAGTACCTGTAATAAAAATTCTAGCCATAATAGGTCTCCAAAAGCCGGAACATATATTTTCCAGTTCAACATAAAAACAATATCATTACCCAGGAATAATGATAATACCGCCTTGGGTGTTCATTATGACTTACCCAAACCCGTGCGCTTGGCTAAGCGAGAACGCTGTTTAGAATAATTCGGTGCAACCATAGGGTAATCGGCAGGAAGGCCCCACTTATCCGTATAGGCTTTGGGGGTCATTTCATGGCTGGTGCGTAGATGACGTTTCAAAGATTTGTATTTTTTACCGTCCTCTAGACAGATTAGATAATCATCATTCACAGATTGCTCTGGCGCAATGGCAGGAATTGGTTTTTCGCCCGTATCTTTTTCTTCGCCGTTCAGTGTTTCTTCCATAGCCATATAAATGGATTTAATCAGTGCAGGCAGGGCTTCGGGCTCCACCGTATTATTGCTGACATAGGCAGCAGCGAGTTCAGTAGCCAGTTCAAGAATTTCTTCCTTATCCGGCATTACAAAAAGTAGACAATGAATAAGGCCGCAGCCAGCATGCCCGCTATTAGCACCGCTGAAATACCGCTTGGTGCGTCTTGACTAAAGGCACCTGCAGGGCTGAACACTTGGTACAAACGTTTGCTAATATTGCCAAACATGCCGCGTAGCGCATAGGTAATTACTGCGCCGAGCCGTGTCCACATAGCACTGCCCCATTGCAATAATGACAGGCCGAGACGTCTATATACCCAGTCGGAATCCAGTATCTGCGCACGGCGTTCTGGCGGATACAACCCGATGCGTTTTAACAAGGTGAAAGCAAACATAGCCGCCATAATGATCTGCATCTGGAACACCATATGATCACCGGTATAGGGGTTAAACGCAGCCGCCCCCGCAACCTCGCTTGGCAGTAAACCATATAAATATTGCATGCCGCCAAATGGCCCCGGCATAGCCAGATAAATACACAAGAATGCGGCAATGCCCATAGCCGCCAACATATTCCACGGCGCTTCTTTGACCCGCTTGCCACTGTCATGGGCAAAGAACGCAAAATACGGTACCTTGATGCCAGAGTGTTCAAGCACACCGGCAGAGGCAAAGAGCAACATCAAGAACACGACCCAGTGATGCTCTTCAAACACGGCAGCGATAATCATGGATTTAGATACAAACCCGCCGAAGAACGGTACAGCCGAGATGGCCGCCGCACCAACTAAACAGAAAAGCGTAGTATAAGGCATAGAGCGGAACAAGCCGCCCAGTTCTGAGGCTTTGGTGGTGCCAACACGGTGCAGCACTGCGCCCATGCTCATGAACAATAGACCTTTAAACAAAATATCGACAACAACGTGAGCCGCAACGCCGTTCAATGCCAATTGTGAACCGATACCAATACCGCAGACCATGAAGCCAAGTTGGTTATTCAGACTGTAAGACAAAACCTTACGCAGATCGTTTTCCAACACCGCGAAAAACACCGGAAAGACGGTCATAACTGCGCCTATGTATATAAGTATTTCCGTACCGGCAAAACCCCGCATCAAGGCGTAGATAGCGAGCTTAGTCGTGAACACTGACAGGATAACCGTACCCGTCACACTGGAGCGCGGATAAGCGTCTTGTATCCAGTTATGCAGGAGTGGAAATCCTGCTTTGATACCGAAGGCCAACAACATCAATTTACCGCCAGGCGCATCTATGCCGATATTGTTAAAGGCATAGCCCCCAGTCGCACGGCCATAAATTATCAAACCAGCCAGTAACAATACGCCGGATAAAATATGCATGGCCAGATAGCGCATGCCAGCCGGATAAGATTTCGGGCCGCCGCGCCAGACAATAAATACGGACGATAAGGCGAGAAGTTCCCAGAACATAAATAAGGTGATGAGGTCGCCCGCAAATACGGCGCCAATACCCGCACCTGTATAAATAAGCGCACTGGTATCTGTGATTTTACACTTTTCGTGCAAACCAAATATGCCGTTGAGCACACCCGCCAAACAGAAAATATAGCCCCAAATAATACTGAGGATGTCTATGCGCATTGTTGTTAGTTCTATACCTGCGAAAGACACCTTACCACCGAGAAACGCATTCGCGTCTTGGCCGTAAAAAATAACATTTATCAACACCAAAGCCAAAGCCGGCGATGCGATGAGCAACACTTTGCGCACACGAGAAGACGGCATAAAGGCTGAGATTACGCCTGCGGCAATAAGAATAAATGCAGGGCTGAACGAGGTTAGGAAATCAATCATTATTGGTCTCCCTTTTTATCGCTTTTGGCATCATCGTCACAGTCTTCGCCGTAATAATTCTCAGGCCGCGACAAAATCTTGAACAATGGCCATGCAGCCAGTACGACAAAGCTATAGGAAACAAAACCGATTACGGTATATGAAAATCCAAATGTGTCCCATGGAGCGGGATGGTGCAGCGGATACACATAGCCAAGAACAGAAAACAGGATCATGCCGAACAGAGGCACAAAGATAAAATTTCTTTGCACCTTGGCGGTTCCGAGCCACAAAAACGGTACAGCCATAGGATGGGATTCAGCGCGTTCTTTTATCTCTTTAGCGCTTAATTTAGGTTTATCTGATTTAGCCATCATAGACCTCCCGTCATATTCACCGGTAGGATCGGTTTTAAATAATTAACCAAGGGGCCGATAGCAAAGAACAAGGCAAAGGCACCTGCAGCCGTAAACACGGGCGCAAACCGAACGAAGCGGTGCTGGCTCAGTATCTTTGCCACATGAGCATCGGACCTAGGGCTATCCGGCGGCAGCAAAAACCCGCGCATAGCAACCGGCACCAAATAAGCTACGTTAAGAATGGACGACAATATCAGTGCGGCCAGCAAGAATTTTTGCCCCGCGTCCAACGCCCCCGCCATCAAGAAGAATTTCGGCCAAGACCCACCCATGGGCGGAATACCGATAATAGATAGTGAGCCAACCAAAAACGCCCCAAACACCCAAGGCATAGTGCGCCCCAAACCGTTCAGCGAACTAATCTCTGTCCGGTGCGCCACCGTATAAATCGCACCTGCGCACATGAACAAAGTAATTTTGCCCCATGCATGCATGACGATTTGTATACCGCCGCCAATAACCGCAAAAGATGTCGCCAGCATAGCGCCAAGGGTAATATAGGCCAGTTGACTAATGGTGGAATAAGCGAGCCTTGCTTTGAGATTATCTTTTCGCAGGGCAATGACAGAAGCCAATACGATTGATATGGCGGCAACCCAGACCAGTACCGTACTGACTGGCGTTTTGCTCATGAGGTCAGGCCCAAATATATAAACGGTAACCTTTAGCATCGTGAACACACCTGCTTTCACCACGGCCACAGCGTGTAAGAGGGCACTGACGGGGGTTGGTGCCACCATTGCATTAGGCAACCACGGATGGATGGGCATTAAGGCGGCTTTGCCGATACCAAATGCGAATAAGAACAATAATATACCTGCCGCAGTGGTCGAAAAACCTGCGGGGAAGATGCCACCGACTTGGAAATCCGTAGTGCCAGCAAGGACATGTGTCCCCATAACGGCGGGCAATAATAGCCCAAGAGACGTTGCCATCAAAACCAATAAATAAATCCGCCCACCCTTTTTGGCCTTGGCGTCCCCTTTGTGGGTCACGAGCGGGAATGTAGAGAGTGTCAAAATTTCATAAAACACGAACAGTGTGATGAGGTTGGCCGCACTAGCTATGCCCATAACTGCGGATATGGCAATGGCGACACAGGTATAAAACCGCGTCTGATTTTTCTCTTTATTGCCGCGCATATAACCAATGGTGAACACCGTATTGACCAACCAGAGCGAACTGGCAATAGCCGCAAATATTGCGCCGAGCGGTTCTAATTTTAGCTTAAGTTCAAAGCTTCCTGCAAACTCGATGAGAAACAATTCTGGACGGTTATCAGGTGATTTACCCACAAAACAAACAAGCCAAATTACTACGGCGAGCAAGGAAATTGCCGCAGCAATAGAAACGCCTTCACGTACATTTTGCCAGCGACCGGTTATAGGAATGAGTACGGCTGCGATAGCAGGGATGAGCATGATTAGGATAAGAGCTAATTGCGGTGTCATATCAATGCCCTCCCGTAACTGTAGGTACTACAGGCATAACATCGTGAGCACCCGGGATAACTGTGTTTGGCCCTGCGTCTAACACATGAGCCGCCGCTTCTGCCAAAGAGGTTGTCCATTCAGCATTTATGCCAAATGCGACCGAGGCAAGCGCCATAATCCATAGCGGAATGAGCATAGTATAAGGCGCTTCATTACGGGCGACAGGTTTACCGTTTATTTCAGGGACAGGATGAAAATAGGCTTGTTCAATAATACGGCCAATATAAATAATGGCGAGAATAGAGGTGACAACAATAACACCAATGGCCCACCACCATCCGTTTTCCGCGGCCGCGCGCACCAAGGTTAACTTAGATACAAATCCAGCCGTACCGGGCACACCTATCAATGCTATACCTGCCGTAGTAAATCCGGCCATGGTCCAAGGCATTGTCTTACCAAGCCCGCGCATATCTGAAACCTGCGTGATACCGAACCGATACCAAAACGCACCTGCAGCAATAAATAAAGCACCTTTCATCATGGCATGATTGATCATGTGTAAATATCCAGCCGTCAGACCGAGCGTTGTCGCCATACCAATACCGAGCAGCATATATCCGACCTGTGCCACAGAAGAATAGGCCAACACACGCCGCAAGTCGTTTTGGAAAATAGCTTGTAGGCTAGATGCTAACATCCCCAAAATCCCGAGACCCGCTAAAAGTATCATCAAGGCAGTGGCAACAAAATCCCAACTGGGGTCAAACACCGTAAAAGTAAAGCGTAGGAGTAAATACAAAGCCGCCTTAGTCGCCGTTGCAGCGAGGAAAGCCGTGAAGAAACTCGGGGCGTAAGCATAAGCCCCCGGTAGCCACATATGCAACGGGAACATGGCCAGTTTCAGCCCAAGGCCGATAACAATAAATGCAAAGGCCAATTGCACGACCCGATCATTAGGCCCGATATCTTGGAGGACACGAGCAATATCCATCATGTTGAGCGTACCCGTCTGCATATAAAGGAAACCGATACCAATGACGAAGAACGTGGCGCCAATACTGCCCATAATCAGGTAATTAAAACTGGAGGTCAAAGCACGGCGGTCACGGCTCGCGCCCATACCTACCAACACATATGTCGAAATACTGGAAACTTCGAGGAATACAAAGACGTTAAATGCATCTGCCGTTATCACCATGCCCAACAGGCCAGCGAAACTGATGAGGAAAGCTGCATAAAACGGCCCTTTTTTCTTGGGTTCCACCTCTGCGGCCACGCTCGGTAGCGCATAAATCGTGCATAAAAATGCTACAACCGAAATCAAAAGAAGGATAGGTGCGTTCAAACTGTCTACATAATATCCAATGCCCAAAGGAGGTTGCCATCCGCCCATATTGTAATGGATGGGGCCGTGAGATATCACCTGCAACAGCAGTCCTAAGGACGTAAATACGCAAAGTGCGGTCACGGCCAGAACTGTAGCCCAAGCAATTTTTGCGCTCGGGTTTAGTGCTGTCAGGACGGCAAGCATTAACGGCACAACGACAAGGGATGCTGAGCCGTGGGTTAAAATCCATTCAGGAAATAGAGACATTAATTGCATTATTCAGCCGCCCCTTCCAAATTAATCTCATAATCAAGGGCATCGATCTCATCTTCTTCTATTGTGCCGTAGACCTCACGAATACGAACAACCAAAGCTAAACCAATGGCCAATGTTGCCACGCCAACCACAATGGCGGTTAGGATCAAAACATGTGGTAGAGGATTTGAATAAAGAACTTCGGCAGCATGATGCGCGCCCTGCGCTACTACATCATGCCCTCCTTCAGAAGCCCCGTGTAAATCTTCTTCGGCGATAATAGGCGGCTGAGCGCCGTTCACTTTACCCATGCTGATATACAACAAGAAAACAGAGGTTTGAAACACTGAAAGTCCAACCAATTTTTTGATCATATTATTAGAAGCAAAGACCACATAAAGTCCGACCATCATCAATATAATGACGACAGCAAAATTGAAATGTTCAAATAACCCGCTCATTACCAGTCCTCATCCGTCAATTCAGGCGCACGCGAGCCAAAGGCATAAAATATCGCGACCATAGCACTGGTCACGGTACACAACACACCAAGCTCAACTGCGAATATGCCCCAATGTTGGCCAGCCGCATGGGTGCTTTGCGGCGCAAAATAAGTATAGTTCAAAAATTCACCACCGAGCATCCATGTAGCCACGCCGGTGCCGCCATAGATCAAAACACCTAATGTCATACCGATACGCACCCATGACGGGGGCACAGCACGTTTGGCTTCGTCGAGGCCAAAAATAAGTGCGTATAAAATAATCGAAGACGCAAATATCACGCCCGCTTGAAAGCCGCCGCCCGGCCCAAAATCGCCGTGAAACTGCACATAAAGCGCAAACAGAGCAATGAGCGGTATCAGTAATTTAGAAACAACGCGTAGGATTACATGAGGGCTCATGATTTATCTCCCGCTTCACTATCAGCATTGCTATTACGGTTCCCGGCAACATCTTGACCATTGGGTTGTGCTCGCCATTTACCTGCATTGCCATTCAGTCCGAGCAAAAGCAAAATACCCAGCCCTGCCATATAAATAACGACCACTTCGCCGAACGTATCATAACCACGAAAACTTGCTAAAACGGCTGTTACAACATTGGGCAGGATGATGTTATTTTTAGTCGCCGCTATATAATCAGAACCCACATATGCATTGGCCGCAGAATGGGCATCACCAAAGGCCGGCATATCGCCAATGGCGTAAAACAAAGCCAAACCGGTAATTGTCACAATAAACAATGAACCCAATTGTTTTTGCATGGCAACGGGTTTGGCTTCACGTTCTGTCAACAGCATGGCGCCGAGCATAAGCACGGTGGAAATCCCTGCACCAACAGCAGCTTCTGTAAAAGCTACATCCACAGCGTCCAAGGACACAAACCAAGCTGCTGATAATAATGAATACACGCCTTGCAGCATGACAATGGCAAAAAGTGAGCGCAAACGGACAACGGCAAATGCCACTACAAGCAACATAGCCATTAAGCCCATATCTAACATTAAAGTCGGCGGAATATTGCTCATTACTTTGCCTTCTTCTTAGTTCTAGCTTTTGGCTTGGCCTTTAGTTTTGGTTTTGGCGCGATTTTTACTGGAGGAACTTCACCTGGGACAGGTGCGCGGTATTTACCTAGTTTTGGTTTTAATTTGGCATGGTGGGCAGCGCCAACTACGGCGTGAGTTGCTGTCGGGCTGGTCAAAAACAGTAAAAACGCGATTAAGGTCAACTTCAAACTAGTTTGAGACAGCCCAGCTTGAACAATAAGTCCAAGAAGTATCATCTCCGCGCCCAATGTATCTGTCATTCCCGCCGCATGCATGCGCGTATAAAAATCTGGTAAACGTAAAACGCCAACCGCACCAGCAATGACAAAAAATACACCACCTACCAAAAAGATCGCGCTCACAGAAAATTGTATCCATTGGAGAAGTTCAGCGTTCACGGTGCCTTCTCCTCAGACCCGCTGCCGCGTTCCATAGATATATCAAGTGAGCTATAACGGAAAAACTTCAGAACAGCTATTGTCGCGATGAAGTTCATCAAAGCATAAAGAATAGCAATATCAATACCGTCTTGACGCCCGATAATTAACGAAAACACAGCTAAAAATAAAACGGTTTTCGTACCAAACGAATTGACCGCTAAAACACGATCATACAGAGTTGGTCCGCTGAGCAAACGCCCTAATAACAACGCCATACCTATCAGCAAAAACATTGCCGAACCGACGTTCAAATAATACAAAGACGTCTCCATCTACGACTTCCCTTTCGGCGCTTTATCTTGCTCTAAATTATCTAACATAGGATCACCTACGGCTTTTCCTGCCCGCTTACCCATTTCGGCAAAACCGCTTGCAGCTGTCATTTCTGACAAGAGGGCGTGCACGAGTATTTTATCATCACCTATTTCCACAGCAATAGTGCCGGGAGTGAGCGTGATAGAATTAGCAAAGGTCACCCGCCCCAAGTCAGTAGACTGCTTCATAGGAACTTTGGTAGTTTTAGGAGATATTTCCATGTTCGGGCTCAGCACTGCTTTGACCACAGCCATGTTGGCTTTGATAATTTCTACGAATAACCAAACGAAATAACCAAGTGCCATCACATTTATATAAGGGGCCGTTTCCGCATCAATAATTTTCATGCGAACAGACAAACCAAGCACAATAAAAATTGATATCGCTCCCAAAATCAAAAGAACAGGATTATGCAAATAGCCTGACAGCATCAGCCAATAGGCAATTAGAATAACCAGCAATACAAGCGCCGACCTGATCATACTCTCTATTCCTTCCCCTAATTACGAGAAGACCATAGCGGCAATAATCTGGCACGCCAAGCATTACCGGAAAAAAAATTCCAAATAATAATCTTGACTTAAGCGAATGTTTATTTGCGATTCCCAAACACCAATGCAGCAGTTACAGCAGAAGCGCCAAACTCTTCCTCGCCTGGCACAACACCCTGCTTGATATATTGTAGAACTTCCGGCGTGAGAGATGAGGTCAGTGACCAGTTCCAATACCGCAATACAGTTTGTGCATTGTCCGTTGAAATAGCATCGAAGACTCTTACCGATTCTTCGAGATGCGGATTTGGTGACCCATCAGGCATGATTTCTGGGCGCTTCAAAGCGCGCCACAATTTATAAATATACTTGCGGCGAAGTCCTGGTGCTTTACAGAAAATAGCTAAGGCTTCACCCGTTTTATCGGAAAGCACCTGCGCACCTGTTGCAGGTTTAACGCCGGCAATGTAAGAGATTTCATCAGCAAGTTCCCGGCTAATACCAACTTGCTCAGCCTCGTCAATTGCGTCTTCTAGCGACTCGAATCTGGATCGCGTCAAAGCCGCGCGGTTACGCTGTCTACGCTCAATAAATTGTAAGGCTTGCCGCGCCGCTGGATCGTTCCAACCCTCAGCTGCGGCTTGCGGGTATAAATCTGCGCAGCTTTGTTGTAAAACGGCGCGTGAAACTCCAAAGCGGCTCAAGATCGCTTTTCTATTCTTGGAATCAGCCCACCAAAACATTGTCAGGCCGTGGGATGGGCGTGTTTCGACACGTTTTGATAGTAATGTCACATAAGGTTGATGTTGGCGCGAAACCGTCAAAATGCGTTGCAAGGCAGTTTCCGAAAAATTAGCCCCCTTATTTTTTAAAAGCGTCTCAATGACCCCTTCTTCGAGAAACTCTACGAGTACGTCTATTACGGCATCAGAAATATGTCTGCGTTGCGCCATAATGAGACGGTGTTCAGCTTTAACCCTTCGGGCAATTTGAATAAGGTCTGAATCGGACAAACTTTTACTGTTTTCCAGCACATGTTTGGCAACTTCAATTTCGTCCGTTGCAAGGATTATCAAAATAGTCCTAGGCGCTTCGTTCAGCATGACTAGGCGTTTGGCAATGCTGGCGCGCAACTTCAAATCAGCATCGCGCAACATCTCCACCAATACATCGCCTGCCATGTGTCGCTCTTGCGGTGGAAGTTGGCTAGCCGGAATACAAATTACATCCGCCAACCGTTTAGCCAGCGCACGACGAACAGAACTTTTGGGTCCATTCTGTGTGTCCGCCTGTTCCGTCAAATCAAGCGTAGGCGTAGATGTTTGCTGATTTTCAAGTTGCTGTATTGCAGTTGACATAATTGGCCTTTGATCCACATAGTTACTCTAAATCCTAGTGACATTCTATTAACTAAGTGTATATGGACGCACACTTGTTTTGATATCTATCGAGAGTAATCTATGCCGTCTTCTACCCGTAAAATGCCGCCCCCGTTCGCCGAAAAACGGCCACAGACTATCACCCAATTGGGCCGTGAGCGCCACGATGATTATGCGTGGCTCAAGGACGAGAACTGGCGCAAAGTTATGGATGAGCCAAGCTTACTTAAACCCGATATCAGGACACATCTGGAATCAGAAAATGCCTACACCAAAAACCTGACAGCCGACACAAAAGATTTGCAGGCACAGATATTTGCAGAAATGAAAGGCCGCATAAAAGACGATGACAGCACAGTACCCTCACCTGATGGGCCGTGGGCATACGCACACCGTTACCGCCCCGGCGATCAACACGGAGAGTATTACCGCACAAAAAAAGACGACACAAATAGTACGGGTGAGCCCTTACTCGATGCTGATGCATTAGCCTCAAAGTTTAAAGAGCAAGGCTTTTCATTCTTCGATATTGGCAGTCTTGCGCATTCGGATAATCACAAATATTTGGCCTATAGCGTCGATGTGCAAGGCGCAGAGCGTTACGATATTTACGTTTTGGATTTGCAAACAGGAAGGCCTGTTGGAAAGTCCATTGAAAATACTGCTGGTGATTTGGTTTGGGCAGATGATACAGCTTCAAACAATCATGAAGAAGACTGCCTGACCTTATTTTGGGTCGAGCGCGACGACAATAACCGTCCAAGCAAAGTTTGGCGCAAAAATATTCTAGACGACAATGCAGAACCCAGCATGGTTTACAACGAACCTGACCCAGGTTTTTTTGTCTCACTGGGCGGTAGCGACACTGGCGATTATGTCGAGATAAATTGTCATGATCACACGAGCGCAGAAACTTGGCTTATATCTGCCAAAATGCCCAAAACTGCCCCCATATGCGCTGAGCCACGTCTACGGGATAGAGAATATGACCTACATGACCACGCTGAGCATTTCTACGTTCTAACCAACGAAAACGGCGCTACGGATTTCAAAATTATGCGTACCAAGAGATCCATGCCAAATGCAAAATATTGGCAAGACTACATCCCCCACACGCCCGGTACACTTATCCTCGGGATAGAAACTTATAAGGGATATTTAGTCCGATTAGAGCGCATCAATGCCCTACCCCGCATTGTTATTCGTAACCTAGATACAGACACAGAAAACATCATTAGCTTTGATGAAGATGCATATGCGCTGGGTCTTATGGGCGGGTATGAATTTGAGACGAAATGGCTGCGTTTTACCTATTCCTCTCCAACCACTCCGCGTCAGGTATTTGACTATAATATGGTAACTGGCGAAAGGATTTTACGGAAAACAATGGAAATTCCGTCTGGCCATAACCAAGCGGACTACATAACCAAACGCATCCAAATTAAAGCCCGCGCCAATGGTCAAGGGGAGAGTGAAAGTATTCCTGTCACCATGATTATGGCTGCCAACTTCAAACAAGACGGCAAGGCTCCGTGCATACTTTACGGATATGGTTCTTACGGCATTACAATTCCAGCCGGATTTCGCACTAATTTATTGTCACTTATCGACCGCGGATTTGTCTATGCCATTGCTCATGTGCGCGGCAGCAAAGCAAAAGGTTATGATTGGTATACCAAGGGCAAGCTTTCTACAAAACAAGCAACCTTTGACGATTTCGTCGATGTAGGACGCGGGCTCGCGGCAGAAAACTACACCAGCCAAGGCCGTATCATTGCCCACGGCGGGTCAGCGGGCGGCCTATTGGTCGGCGCGGCACTTAACCAAGCTCCTGAATTATTTGGTGCCGCCATTGCCGCCGTACCGTTCGTAGATGTACTCAACACTATGAGCGACGAGAGCTTGCCGCTAACCCCGCCGGAATGGCCGGAATGGGGTAATCCTCTAACGGATGAGAGCGCCTATGATACTATTGCCAGCTATTGCCCCTACACAAATACCGTGGACGCCAACTACCCACCCGTCCTCATAACCGCCGGTTTGACTGATCCGCGCGTCACTTATTGGGAGCCAGCCAAATGGGCGGCAAAATTGCGCGACCACCAAATGGGCACCGCACCTATCATGTTAAAAACTAATATGGACGCAGGCCACCAAGGTGAGCCCGGGCGTTATGACAGCTTAAAAGAGACCGCATTTGAATACGCCTTTGCTGTGAAAGTGTCGGAAGACTTTATTTAGTTTCTCGCTTTTCTCTTGTTTAGCTTCTAGCGGCAATTGATACCAAGCCATTTAACCACATCATTTGTAAGCGCCAACCTTGTCCACGAATAAGAATGGTCACCCTTGAATAATTTATGGGTCAGGTTTACGTCTGTTTGGACTTCGAAAGCTTCCACAAGCGCTGTGTGATAAATGCTCGGCGGTAGTACCGTATCACCTTTAGCAGCACTTAAATAAACGCTGCGGTTGGCAAATTCACTCGCTTGTTTAGCAACCGAAAATGCGTCGGCGTGATCCGCTATTTCTTTGAGCAAATGTTTACCGCTTGTCCCCTTTAAAGGCCCCCGCCCGAGCAAGTGTTTACCGTCCACATATGCGGCAAAATCCAAACGGGCTTGCGCAGCTTCTTCGCCCGCAAACATACCGCCGCGAATGCCGTAATCAGCGGGAGAAAGTCCGGCTACACAGCCAACATTCACGTCTTGTGCACCAGCCGCCAAAGCCGCAAATCCGCCCATAGAATGGCCGATATATGTGATACGTTCAGGGTCGATACGATATTTGGTAATGCTGTTTTCGCTGCGCACAAATTCGCTGGCCGCCAATGCATCTTGCACAACATTGACCATGGAAAAATCACCTTCACTGCCCCATGCGCCGCGGTAGTGAAAGAACAATACATTGAACCCGGCCCTTCGAATAGCTTGCGCCATATCGAGGTTTTTCTCATAGCCTGGAAAACCGTGCAACATAATGACGGTTGGATGTGGTCCCGCGCCATTTGCCAGATAAAAATGCCCATTCAGCGCACTACCGTGGCTGTCAAAATCAAGTTCGACTGCGCTTGGAGGAAAGTCTGCATCTATGGCAACAGGGTCGATAATAACTGGGTCAGTGCTCTCATCCGAAGACGTATGGTCAGAAATAATCACCCATTTTTCATCCTGTTTATTCAGCAAAAGTGTAAATAATCCACCCGGTTTATCGTGGGCGCGTGTTAGTTCCCAACGGCCAAAAACCTGCGCGTAATCAGCAGATAAAACTTTTATTTCAAGATTTTTAAAATCCAAAATGCCCATAGCCGCTTTGTCGGGATAACGCGTTTTATAACCATCTATGGTCGCTTGCCAGCCTCTATTTACGCGCCCGCCCGACGCAAAGCGCAAGCTTTCTGAAGTCAGATAATGTGCCATAAACCCGTCAATATCGCCCGCATTCCAAGCCGCATCTTGGGTATGCAGCACTTGGGTGATATCAGCTTTTATTTTGGCTTCATTGAAATTTTCTTGCCCCGCACATCCAGCAAATACCAAAACCCCTACTGCTAATGTGACACCAATAAATTTTCGCATAATACCCTCTTTATTTTAAGCTAATGCAGCAATTGCTGCTAAGCTTTTCATCTCCAAACCTGCGCCACCAATCAGCGCACCCGCTACATCTTTTAATGCCAAAATTTCTTGTGCGTTTTCGGGATTAACGGAACCGCCGTAAAGTATCTGAATTTTATCTGCGCCCTTCACCCCAAAGCGCGCAGTTAAACAGCCACGTATGTGATCGTGAATTGTAGCAATGTCTTCTATTGTGGGGGTCAAGCCTGTGCCAATAGCCCAAACCGGTTCATAGGCAATGACTATATTATCGCCGCGCGCATCTGCTGGAATTGATCCATCAATCTGTGCGCCGACAACTTCTTCTGCTTGTCCGGCTTCGCGCTCGGCACGGCTTTCACCGACGCAGACAATTGGCCTGAGCCCTGCTTTTTGCGCAGCACTGGTTTTAGCCGCCACCCAGTTATCCGTATCACCGAATATGGCCCGGCGCTCCGAATGGCCAAGTATCACATAAGTCGCACCGGTTTCTGCCACCATGTCGGCGCTTAATTCGCCCGTATATGCCCCGGAACTTTCGTCGTGACAATTTTGCGCACCGACGGAAATATCCAATCCTGTGCTAGCCCCCACCATAGCTTCCAACATATGCGCGGGCGGGCACAATAATATCTCAATATTGTCTTTTCCAGCTGGAAAAAGAGCCCGAAATTCAGACGGTTTTTGTATCCAAGACAAATCACCATGCATTTTCCAGTTGGCCGCTATCAAAGTTCTCATATTTGTAACCTTTATCAACTTTTTTTCAGACGATAGAGTGTTTAAGAGTTTACGCCTAGTCCCTATATGGGTAATGCTACACTAATGCGTTTTGGCGCTGAATAAGAATAGTATTAAAGGAAATCTATGTCGCAGTCTATTTTTGGTTCTTTCAAAAAAACCGTCCTCGGGTTTTTATTCGGGGTATTGGTTGTTATGTTATTGGCGGGACTGTCAATGTTTGGTGTGACCGATGCCTTTACCTCTCAATCCAAAGACGCTGCTGCAACGGTTGGAGATGAGAAAATAACTCTACGTGATTTTGACAGTTTCTTTCAACGCCAACTGAGCGAGATCAACCAAGGGGCACCCGAGCGCATGACTACCAAACAAGCTTATCAACGTGGTTTGCACGTCCAAGTCCTGAACACATTAATAACCGAAAAATTAATTCAAATTGATGCAAATGATCTTGGTGTAGCTGTTAACAACCGAGACGCCGTAGCACTGCTAGAAGACCTAGAAGTTTTCAATAATGAGATTACTGGCAAATTGGACCAAAATAAAATTCTAGAAGTTCTATCCCGTATTGATCGTAATAAATCACCAAAAGAATTAGAGCAAGATGTTCACGACCAAATCCGCCGTGACCAAACATTAGATAGCATAAAAGCAGGCCTTATCGCCCCAAGCTTATTTGCCGACCAGCAATATAAATTTATGACCGAACAGCGCACAGTCAAACTCTTACGCTTGGGCCGAGATGCTATCGCAGCACAATCAGACCCTAGCGACGAAGACTTACAAGCCTTCATCAAAGAGAGCCCAAACGGATATATTGCACCTGAATACCGCCGTTTCACACTTTTACGTATGGAGTTGGAAAACGTATTACCAGACATTGAGGTCAGTGAAGAAGAAATTAAAAACCAATTTGAATACAAAATCAAAGCCGGTCAATTAGGGACAGCTGAAACCCGCTCTTACCAACAATTAGTCGCCGCTGACAAAACCCAAGCCGACGAAATAACGGCGGCGCTGAACAGCGGTAAAAACATTGATGCTGTCATAGCGGAGTTTTCCTTAGATGCGCCCCTTATCTACGAAAATGCCCTGCCCGGTGCCAGTAGTGACCCAACGGCAGGTGAGGCTGCGTTTATGATTGACAATATTGAAGCCGTGTCCGTTGAGAATAGTTTTGGTGGTTGGTTCAGTATAGCCCTAACGCAAATCACCCCCCAAACTATCCCCGATATAAAAGCCGAGCGAGCAAATTTGATCGACGAACTTCAAACTAATAAAGCCAAGCAAGTTCTTTATGATGCCTCCAAAGCTATCCAAGACGGCATATCCGAAGACAGTCTAACCTTGGAAGAAGCGGGCTTGGCTAGCGGGATTTCTGTCGCCAGTTTTGATTATATTTCGCGCCTCGGCGAAACCGAAGATGGTCAACGGCTTGAGGGCTTATCATTCGCCAAAGGTGTCGCCACCGACGATTTGTTATTGAAAGAAATATTCCTTGCTGAACCCGGGTTTGACGGCGATGTGTTTGAAACCACCGAAGGCGGCATTGCAGCTATTCGTGTTGACCAAATTAAAGAAAGCGCACCTCGTCCATTTGCTGATGTTCGCGAACAAGCTCTTACGGCTTGGCATCTCAAAAAAGCCGATGAAGCTCTGGCAAGTTTGTCTGATGATTTGGTTGATCGTGCTTCCGCGGGGGAAAGCTTTGAAGACTTGGTCGCAGAATTTAGTGTCGGTACAGAAATTGCCGAAACACAAATGATCCGCGCAGCGCAGACACCGGGGCTTGGTGGCCAAATCATTGTGCGCTTATTCGAAGCCCGCATTGGGCAGACTGTACGCGGTACTGCCGATAATGGCCTTGACCGAGTTATCGGACAAGTTCTTACAATAACACCGAATACCGACCCTATCGTAGATGCTATTTCCGGCACTTTGAGCGAGCAAGCAAAAGAAGCCATTAATGCAGATATTCAGCAAGCTTATCATGCCGCTATTTTGGCAGATAATCCGGCGCAAACCTTAACTGCCAACATTGAAAGAACTCTCGGTGTTGACCAGTAGATATGCCCCTAGGAATGCCAATATATATAAAAGTTTGTCGTGTCTCCTGAACTAAACCCAGACTTTAACGGCTTTACGGCTAGCTATAACAAAGGCCAACCGCAGATCGTCTGGATGCGTCTAGTCAATGATCTAGACACGCCCGTTTCAGCATTCTTGAAACTCGCCACAGAAAAGCCCTACGCTTTCTTGTTCGAATCCGTTCAAGGCGGCGAGCAAAGAGGACGCTACTCTGTGCTTGGGTACGCCCCGGATTTAATTTGGCGTGTACGCGGGGATGATTGTGAAATGTCCGTAGACGGCGGCCCATTTGAGCCTCTGGACGAGAAACCCATAGACAGTTTACGCAAAATTCAAGCAGCAACTAAAGTTGATATTCCGTGCGAATTACCACCGATGGCAGCTGGCATATTTGGCTATCTGGGGTATGACATGATCCGTCAAGTCGAGCACTTACCGAGCACTAATCCTGACCCAATCAATACGCCCGACGCGATTATGACCCGCCCGACACTCATAGCAATTTTCGACCAAATCGCTCAAGAGGTTATCCTAACCACTACGGTACGACCATGTGCTGAATTATCCGCCAAAGATGCATATGGAGCAGCTAAGGAACGGTTGATGGATGCGGCGGACGCACTTGAGAGCGGTACATTACCTCTACGCCACCAAAATGTTTCACGTGAAATACATACGCCACAAGAAAAAATAAAGGGAGGTATTGCTCAAGAGGATTTTGCCAAAAAAGTCAAAGCGGCACAGGACTATATAGAAGCGGGTGATATCTTTCAGGTGGTTTTAGGACAGCGGTTCGAAGCACCTCTACCTGTAACGCCATTTGCCCTCTACCGCGCACTGCGACGTCTCAACCCATCGCCGTTTTTATATTATCTAAACTTTGATGACCATGCAGTTGTTGGCTCTAGCCCTGAAATTTTAGTCCGCCTACGGGACGAAACCGTCACCATCCGCCCAATTGCAGGCACTAGAGTACGAGGCAAAACACCTGCTAAGGACAAACAGCTAGAGCTAGATTTGCTAGCCGACGAAAAAGAGATGGCCGAGCATTTAATGCTGCTTGATTTAGGGCGTAACGATTTGGGCCGCGTGGCTAAACCCGGTACGATTAAAGTCACGGAACGCTCCATCGTCGAACGGTATTCCCACGTCATGCACATTGTCTCTAATGTTGAAGGTCAAGTTGGAGAGGGTCTAGACGCTGTTGATTGTTTGTTCGCAGGCTTTCCCGCCGGCACGGTAAGCGGTGCGCCTAAAGTCCGTGCTATGGAAATCATCGACGAGCTTGAAAGTGAAAAGCGCGGAATTTATGCCGGTGCAGTTGGCTATATTTCAGCCAGCGGCGATATGGATACGGCTATTGCTCTGCGCACCGCCGTGGTCAAAGACGGCATCATGCATGTGCGAGCGGGTGCAGGCATAGTACTGGACAGTGATCCAAAATCCGAGTTTGAGGAATGCCGCAACAAAGCAATGGCCTTGTTCTCGGCGGCTGAACACGCCCCATATTTTAATAGAAATTAAGATTTTTAATAGGAACCGAGATGTTACTCATAATCGATAATTATGACAGCTTCACCTATAATTTGGTGCATTATGCCCAAGAGGTCGGGGCGGACACCCATGTTATTCGTAATGATTTGATGAGTGCTGCTGAAGCGCTTGCATTAAAGCCGCAAGGCGTCATCATTTCGCCCGGCCCCAAAACACCAAATGATGCCGGTATGTGTCTAGAGTTTCTAAAAACTGCGCCTGAGGGCCTACCTATTTTCGGCGTTTGCCTAGGCCTGCAAGCCATTGGCCAAGCATTTGGCGGCAAGGTTATAAGAGCCAAACAAATTATGCACGGCAAGGTCTCACCCGTTTTGCACGACGGCACGGGTGTCCTCGCGAACATTCCTTCTCCGTTCAATGCGACCCGCTATCATTCTTTAGCGCTGGACAAAGACAGCCTACCTAAGAGTTTGATAGTCAACGGCACGACGGCCGACGGCGAGATCATGAGTGCACGCCACGAAACGCGCCCCATACACGGTGTGCAATTTCACCCCGAATCCATTGCCTCTGAACACGGACACGAAATTATCGAAAACTTTCTCCGCATTACAGGTATAAAATGACAGAAGTATTCAAATCCACCTTTGAAACTATGATAAGTGGCCGCATGTCCGACGAGGACATCTGTTTCTATCTAAAAGCATGGGAAAAGAAGGGTATAACAGGCGAACAGCTAGAAGCCGCCGCCAGAGTACTTCGCCAGCGTATGAAGCCGGTAAACGCCCCTAAAGGCGCAATGGATATTGTCGGCACAGGCGGCGACGGGCTCAAGACATATAACATTTCCACCGCCGTGGCCTTTGTGGTCGCAGGTGCTGGCGTACCCGTGGCTAAGCACGGCAACCGCTCCGTATCATCCAAATCAGGTGCATCGGATGTACTAGGCGAGCTTGGCGTCAAACTAGACATATCCATAAAGCAAACTGAAGCCTGTATTCGTGAAGCCGGGATCGGGTTTTTGTTTGCGCCCAATCACCACAAAGCTATGGGTAATGTAGCGCCAGCGAGAGCAAAACTAGGCGAGCGCAGTATATTCAACCGACTGGGCCCATTGTGTAATCCAGCATCAGTACAACATTATCTACTCGGCGTTTATGAAGATAGCTTGCGCGATGTATATGCCAAAGCTTTGATCGGGCTTGGTGTTAAGCGCGCATTGATCGTTCGCGGTTGCGACGGCATGGACGAGATTACAACCACCAGAGCAACCATGATAACCGAGGTTAAAGGAAAAACAATTTACCACCAAAAAATCACACCAGAAAAATTTGGTATATCTCGTGTACTTTTATCCGAATTAGAAGGCGGAAATGCCAAAGAAAATGCCGTCTCATTAAAAGATGTTCTTTACGGCAAACAAAACGCCTATAGCGACATCGTTGCCTTAAATGCGGGCGCAGCTTTATATGCATCAGAAACCGCCCCATCCATTGAGAAAGGCATAAACATGGCCCGCCAATCCATTGGCTCCGGGGCTGCGCTTAATGCTTTGTCTCGCTTGATTGAGGTTTCTAATGGCTCCTCCTAAGATTAATGTCCTTGAAAAAATTGCTGCATATAAAAAGGTTGAAATTTCGCCATTATATGCTGAGCGAAGCCAGTTAGAATTGATGGCAGCAGCGCAGCCGGAAACACGCGGATTTACGAATGCCCTAAAATCCACTGCTGCCAACGGCCCTGCTCTTATTGCCGAAATTAAAAAAGCTAGTCCGTCCAAAGGACTGATACGCGAAAACTTCCAGCCAACTAAAATAGCCCGTGCCTATACAGACGGCGGTGCGGCGTGTCTGTCTGTGCTAACTGACGAACCAAGTTTCCAAGGTTCGATGCTTTATCTTAAACAAGCTCGTGCCATCTCGCCCTTGCCTGTCCTGCGCAAAGACTTCATGATCGACCCCATACAAATCATCGAGAGCCGCGCTTATGGAGCCGATGCTATTTTGATCATTATGGCCATGGTCAGTGATGAACTTGCGGGCGCATTACTTACGGAAACCAAGCGCCTAGGGATGGATGCTTTGGTCGAAACGCATACGGCCTATGAGTTGCAACGCGCCATAAAAATAGGTGCGAAACTCATCGGTATCAACAACCGTAATCTAAAGACTTTTAAAACAAGCCTGAACACATTCAAGACCTTGGCGCCTAAAACCCGGGCGGATACTTTCCTCGTTGCAGAAAGCGGCATCAATACACCGGACGATATTCTTGAGCTCACCGAACATGGTGCCCAAGCCTTCCTCGTCGGTGAAAGCCTAATGCGCCAAGACAATGTGGAATTGGCAACCACACGATTATTGGGAATTACACAGTAAAAGCTTTATGCGCGTTTCAACCGCACTACACTTTCATGCAACATTTGTAGAAACTTTGATCTATCTGCGCCCGTAAAAGGCGGCGGACCACCTATGTTTTCGCTTTTTGAATTCTTGAGGCCAGCACCTGCACGTAAGTCCACCATAATTGCGCGCACGGCTATGGCAGAGCCTATACTGTCATTGGTAAAAGGCTTGCCATTGGGTGCAATGGTAAGTGCGCCTGCGTTTAAACTACGTTCAGCCAGTAATATATCGGCGGTGATGACAATACTGCTCGCGTCTGCACGTTCGGCGATATAATCATCAGCCGCATCAAAGCTATCATTAACAATGATACGCGAAATTAACGGATGCTGCATCACTCGTAAAAACGAATTGCTAACGACGACGACAGGCACATTATGGCGTAGAGCGACCTTATAGGATTCCTCACGCACAGGACAGGCATCTGCATCAATATAGATGGTTATCGACATAATTATCCTTTTTTAACAGGTTAGCAATTGACGCCGATTTGTCGAGTGCATGATTTGTTCTTGACGTAGGTTTGGAACAGGACTAGAACAAACATAAAGTGAACATTAATTCAAACCTATGATTCGAGCCTATTTCAAAGGAATCTACTATGCTGACCCAAAAACAACACGACCTTTTAATCTTCATTGATAAGCGTCTGAAAAAAAATAGTATTTCTCCTTCTTATGACGAGATGAAAGACGCACTGGGTTTGGCCTCTAAATCCGGCATTCACCGCTTGATCACGGCACTTGAAGAGCGCGGTTTTATCGCACGGTTACCACACCGGGCACGGGCATTAGAAGTTTTACGCCTCCCGGGACAAGAAGCCCTCTCAGCTAAGGGCACACCTGAACCAGCTAATGACAGTGTGTCTGTGCCGCTCGTTGGTAAAATTGCGGCAGGCATGCCTATTGCAGCCCTTGAACAATCCGGCCCGCGTATCAGTATTCCCGACGGCATGATTGGCCGCGGTGATCACTTTGCTCTCGAAGTTGAAGGCGAGTCTATGGTTGGCGCTGGTATTTTGGACGGCGATATTGCCGTAATCCGCGAAGCCAATACGGCAAGAAATAACCAGATTGTTGTCGCCTATGTCGTCGATAACGAAGAAGCGACCTTAAAGCGTCTGTACAAAACGGCGGACGGCATTGAGCTTATTGCAGAAAACCCTGATTTCCCAACCCGCACCTACGGCCCGGATCAAGTGGAAGTACAAGGCGTAATGGTTGGCCTTATTCGTAAATACTAAACTCAGTTTATCATCTCAGGCAGTACGGTAATTGTTTTAGATGCATTTGGAAATCAACAACCGAGACGCCAGAAGAATGTGGTTACATACGCATGGCCTTTCCCACACCCCAAATGGGCCTTTGGATGTATTGCAAACCATCAAAAATTTAGGGTTTGTACAACTTGATAGTATTCGCAATGTTACCCGCGCCCACCACCATATTTTATGGTCCCGCAACCAGAATTACCGAGAACCTATGCTCTGGAAGTGTCTGGCCGAAGACCGTGTGTTATTTGAGCATTTCACTCATGATGCGTCCCTCATCCCAATGGAATATTATCCTATATGGGAGAAACAATTTAGACGCATGAAGAAACGCTTGGATGTGTCTAAATATTACAAAGCGCTCCCGAACCAGCAAGACCGCGATACCATTAAAGCGCGCATCCAAAATGAGGGCCCATTATCTACCCGCGCATTTGATACGAAAATAACCCATAAGAAAGAAATGTGGTCACGACCACCCCACAAACTAGCTCTAGACTATATGTGGTATATTGGTGAACTTACCACGTCACACCGAGAAAATTTCACCAAGTTTTATGATCTATCAGAACGTACCATACCCGGTGAACATCATGAACAAAACCACACCGGCCAGACTCAAACAAATTGGCTTTGCCGTGCGGCTCTTGAAAGGTTGGGCATGGCCAGTCTGCGCGATATTCAAAAATTTTGGGAAGCTACATCAACCGCAGAAGTTAAAGCATGGGCAGAGCATAATTCAGATGAGCTAGCCCCCGTGAACGTGCAATCCGCAAATGGCGACTGGCACCCTATGTTTGCACCCACCAATATAGAAGCCCGTTTAGCTACGGCAAAAATACCGACATCTCGCTTACGTATCATCAATCCATTTGATCCTGCAATTCGTGACCGGAAACGGCTATTACGATTGTTCGGTTTTGATTACCGCATAGAAATTTTTGTCCCCGCCGCAAAGCGAGAATGGGGTTATTATGTTTACCCATTGCTTGAGGGTGACAAATTCATTGGCCGTATCGAGTTGAAAGCAGACCGAAAGGCTGGAGTTTTACACGTACACAATTTGTGGAAAGAACCGCGAGTTAAATGGACTGCATCTCGTTCCGACAAGCTATCATCAGAGCTTACCCGTTTTGCAAGATTGATTGGTGTAAAAAACATTGAATGGAAATGCTCGGGGCAAGCCAATTGAGAGTGTGATTATCTAAAGAAGCAGTGTCTTACAAATTGCCTCTAAAGCCGCTTGATCGACTGCATCAAATGTAGACAGTTCCGTAGAATCTATATCGAGTACGGCTGCCAATACACTCTCCCCGTCAAAAACGGGTACGACGATTTCTGAGTTGGTTTTGCTGTCGCAGGCTATGTGACCGGGGAAAGCATGGACATTATCCACAACCGCTGTCTTTCCTGTTGCAGCAACAGTGCCGCACACACCTTTACCAAAAGGAATACGCAAGCAACCGAGCGTGCCTTGATACGGCCCGACCACGAGTTCGGTTGGTTTAAGTGGGTCTACCAAATAAAACCCGGTCCAATAAAATGTTGGGAACGCTTCATTGAGCAAACAACACGCCGTCGCATAGCGGGCAATCACCGAGGTTTCGCCTTCGTTTACGGCGGCGATTTCCTTAGCGACTTGTGCATATATCTCTGCTTTGTTCATGAAGCTATTAACCTTTAGCCATTTCTCATTGCTTTACCAACGAATTTCTCGGACTGCTGGAAACCTTGGGTAAATTCTTGCGCATTTGTCTGGTCGTTAATTTTATCCATTCCGGCCATAACATTTTCTGGCGTTTGCTCTTCTGGTGACAAGAAAATACCGTCCGTTTCTGTTATTACAGTGCGCGCATAGCCCCCTGCCCCTGCACATAAGATCGTTCGGTTCGGAGAATTTTCCGCAACCAATGTGACCAATCCTGCCGTCACTGATTCTGGTGTCAGCAATTTAAGTGCTTCCTCCGGGATCAAACCCTCGGTCATGCGAGTATGGGCCACAGGTGACAGAGCATTTACACGAATATCGTATTTTGCGCCTTCAATGCACAACGTATTCATCAGTCCAACCAGACCAGCTTTGGCGGCACCGTAATTGGCTTGGCCAAAATTACCGTACATACCTGACGAAGATGTGGTCATAGCAATACGGCCATAACCTTGTTCGCGCATTATTTCCCAAACGGCCTTGGTACAATTTACACTACCCGTTAGATGCACATCCAAGACCAGTTGAAAGTCTTGTAGTTCCATTTTTACAAAGGATTTATCACGTAAAATACCCGCATTGTTGACCAAAACATCAACCCGCCCCCATTTGTCCATAGTTTCGCCGATCATAGCTTCAACCTGAACGTAATCGGCTACATTGGCGCCGCTAACAATTGCTTCTCCGCCAGCCTTGATAATTGTATCCGCCACTTCTTGAGCAGGCGTCATAGACCCACCCGTTCCGTCCGCTGCACCGCCAAGGTCATTAACAACAACTTTTGCGCCGCGCTTAGCAAGTTCAATTGCATGTGAACGGCCCAAGCCTGCGCCAGCGCCAGTGACAATTGCCACGCGGTTATTAAATTCAATTTTCATGTGATGTTTCCTAAAGTGTAACGTAAATAAAGATCTAGATAAAGATTAGCGTCTAGACAAAAATCAAAGAAAGCCATTCAGCGACGGCAGCAGGCTTTGTCCCACCTTCGATTTCAACTGTGACGGTATGACAAAGAAGTAGTTGACCGGGGTTCTTTTCCTCAGCAGATGATAGTGTAAAATGGCCGCGTATTTTAGCGCCGTTCGGAACAGGTGATAAAAACCGGACTTTATTAAGGCCGTAATTCATGCCCATTTTAGCACCTTCAACTTTAGGCAAGCCCGTTTCAGCAAAACGTGACAACATAGACAATGTCAAAAACCCGTGAGCAATTGTACCGCCAAATGGCGTAAACATTTTGGTTTTTTCTTCATCGACATGGATGAATTGATGATCTTCAGTGACATCGGCAAATTGAGATATCCGGTCTTGGGTCATTTGGGCCCATTCAGATACACCTAATTCTTGTCCAATTTTCGCTTGCAAGCTTTCTAATACGCTCATGACAAATTCCTCTCATATGCATTTTTTTGCATAGTAGAGAGTTTGCACACTAACGCAAGCCAACAAAATGTGATAAACCGCTTTAGAACTAATTAGGTTCTGGAATACTCGGTATCACGCAATTGCTGTGCTAATCGATCACGTGTTAAATAATCAACAGGCCTTACATGCTTGCTACCAATAATTCTCTCTAATCGCTTAAGGTTCTCCTTAAGCGCCGCAATGGACTGTTTGCAGTTCTCATGTCCCATGGCGCGTCTCCATAGTTTATTTTTGTGATTTATGCCTAGCCCCCCCAGACATTATTGTGACTTGACCTCACTCCCCGTAAAAGTCAAATCACTCTATATACACACTACATATATATGTTTAGTCTATCATCAATCATTGGACATTTAAAGTAAAATTTTTGTAATTGAGGTAAAGTTTTTGTTATCACCTAATATAGCTGCGTACGCCCAGCCACTTAAAGACATCAAAATCATAGAGCTTTCCGGTATCGGCCCGACGCCATATGCGGGACAATTGCTTGCTGATTTAGGTGCAGAAGTTATTCGCATAGAAAGACCAAACGCATTTAAACTACCTGTGGAGAACAGAGGTAAAACCTGCCTAGAGCTTGATCTAAAGACCGAAAATGGCCGTAATACAGTCTTACAAATGCTCCCCACTGCCCATATTGTCTTTGAGGGTAACCGCCCTGGCGTCATGGAAAAGCTGGGTCTGGGGCCAGATGATTGTCACAAGATAAATCCTGCACTTATATACGGACGCATGACGGGTTGGGGTCAAAGCGGCCCTTGGGCAGATAAAGCTGGGCACGATATCAATTATATTGGCCTGACGGGCGCGCTCTATGCAATGGG
>JAJFFM010000207.1 GCA_021776675.1 Robiginitomaculum sp. | reverse complement strand
TCACGATGGCTACCAAACCATAGCCCCCTTACCTGTAGGTGAAACTACAGATTCCGATATAGACCTCGATATGGTCTACCAAAAACTGATCGACAATTCTGTGGACGGGAAATGGGCAGAAGATATGCGCTGTCCTATCATTGGCGGCGAGATTGCGTTGGTTTTTGTCAAACGCCGCCCACTGGAAAAACGGTTTGCCAATCTTAACTCTAGTGTGGTTTTGCGCAAGCCAGAGGATTTGCTCTCGGATGCTGAACGGGCCAAACTTAAGGAATTTGCCACTGCCATGCATTTGGATTGTGGTGGTATGGACGTGCTACGTAATAAGGAAGACGGCAAAATTTATGTGGTTGATGTCAACAAAACTGATATGGGGCCACCTATTGCCCTGTCTATTGCTGATAAATCCAAATCCGTAGAAATTTTGACGCAACAATTGTTAGAACTCATTACACAAGACAATAATGGCTGACATTCCGTTCATACACACACATAATTTCATTTACGGAACCGCCGAACCGCAAAGCCCGCTCGTGACCCGTGTCACCGCAGACAACCCCGGACCGTACACTTATACGGGAACTGGCGTATTTATTGTCGGCACAAAAGATGTCGCCATCATTGATCCCGGCCCCATCACACCCGCCCACATCAAAGCCCTTGATGAGGCTTTGATAGGCAAGACCCTGACACATATTTTCCTAACCCACCACCACGCTGACCATTCGCCAATGGCTAAACCATTGGCGGATAAATATGGTTGTAAAATCTATGGCCGGCCACCCAAAAAAACGGCCGTCGACGGCACGGGTGTACAGATGGATGCGGGCGATGACCCGGGTTTTGCGCCTGATATCACCATCAAAGACAATGACGAATTTACTGGCACAAATTGGAGCCTAAAAGCCGTGCACACACCCGGCCATACATCCAATCATATGTGCTTTGCTCTACGCGAAGAAAACACTCTATTCTCAGGTGACCACATCATGGGATGGGCCACTTCTGTTGTCATTCCGCCTGATGGTCATATGGGTGATTATTTAAGCTCTTTGCAAAAGGTCAAAGGCCAAAACTACTCTATTATTCGTCCTACCCACGGCCCTGCAATTACCGACACAACCCCCTTTGTCCAAGCCTATATTGACCACCGCCTAGAGCGCGAACAGCATGTTATTGCGGCCCTACAATCTGGTCATACTCATGTCATAGATATGGTCACACATATTTATACGGATATCGACCAAAAACTGTACCCCGCCGCCGCTATGAGTGTCTTATCCCATCTCATTCATCTGTGCGAAACCGGACGGGCGCATTGTAAAGGGGCTATGACTTTAGCGGGACAATATTCAACATTATAAATACACCCAAAGTTTTAACGAATTTTTGTAAAAAACTTTCAAGAATAATAACAACAGGCCTGCTATTAGTAGTCCGTACAATAAGAACACAAACCCATAAGTTCGGAACACTATGTTAGACACCACATCCCCGCCCGTATTAGACGTCATCAATGTCTGCAAGTCTTTTGCAGGCAAACCGGCCGTGCGCGAAATTAGCTTTCAAGTTGGCAAAGGTGAAATTGTCGGATTTTTAGGCCCAAACGGCGCAGGTAAGACCACGACTTTACGCATGTCTCTAGGCTTAATAGCGCCTGACAGCGGCACTATTAAATTATTCGGTAGCGCCCCTGGTCCCAATGCTTTTGGAAGGGTCGGTTTTTTACCCGAAGAGCGCGGGCTTTACCGCAAGATTACGGCGCGGGACGGCATTGCCCATATTGCTTGCCTCAATGGTATGAAGCGTAAACACGCACTTATACGCGCCGACGAAATGCTCAAGCGGTACGGCCTTGGTGATGTGGGTCGTAAGAAAATTAAAACCCTGTCTAAAGGTATGGCACAAAAAGTGCAGCTTATTGCCGCCATCGCCCACGACCCAGAGTTCTTGATATTGGACGAACCGTTTTCGGGCCTTGATCCAGTGAACCAAAAACTTTTAGAAGACATGGTGCGCGAAATAGCAGAGCGGGGTCGTACAATTATATTCTCGACCCATGTTATGGAACATGCAGAACGTCTATGCGATAAGATAGTCTTACTTTCGCAGGGGCAAAAAATATTCGACGGTGGCTTAAAACAAGCTCTCTCCCACGCACCACGCCGCCTTGAGATAGAAACACCAAGCGCCAAAGCCGAGGCCGTTTTAAAACCTCTCGCACAGGAATTAAAAAAAGACGGCGACACCTATAATATAGTCCTAAAACCAAACAAAGAAGCCCGTCACGTCTTAGCAGATAGCGTAAAAGCCAAATTGGAATTGATACGGTTTGAACCAGAAAGGCCAAGTCTGCACGAAGCCTTCGTCACATTAGTCGACAATGAAGAGTTAAAAAGGGAAGAGCTAAAAGGGGAGTTGTCATGAGTTCTTTTCCTATTAGCCCCAGAAGAACCTATCTTATCGCAAGGCGAGATTTCCTTGGTTATATCAAAACTTGGGGGTTTTGGCTGACCGCACTTGGCCCGTTTTTAGGCATAATTTTCGGTATTTTATTTCCCTTGGTTTTGTCTCAGTCAGAACCAACTCGGTACGCAACAATCCTCGACGAGACAGGATTACACGCCCGTGCTATCGAAGAATTATTAATCACAAACAATAACAAAGAGTTGGAAAACATTCTACGCAGTGCCGCCCGTGTGACAATACCACAAAAGGACAAAGAGGCTTTTAACAAAGTACTGGATGAGCAAGGCCTTGACGCCGCCAGAGAGCTTATTTTGAACACAAGTCCGGTTATGGCAAAGCTGCTAAACCTGCCCGATACAAAATTGGTTTTCGTGACCCCACCTGTAGACACAATGGAGCAGCTTAAACCTTACGTATTAGGTACAGAAAAGCTCACCATAGAAAACCAAGAGCAATCCCTTGGTGGCGTCTTACATATTTACGAAGCGGACGGAGAGGCCAAGGCCGAGTTTTGGTCAACGTCTCCCAATAAAAGTGAATTGGTCAGTCTTGCTAATCAATATTTCGCTGATGCCGCTTCGCAAAAATACATGGCCGCCGCAGGGTTGAACCGCAAGCAAGCGCTACAAGAGCGCAAAAATGCTCTACGTGTCAGCACCTTAAACCCAGCCAAACAAGTGGGTGATGATGGCTCACAAACCGTAACGGCCAAAGACCGCATCCCTTATATCGTCGCGGCTGGGCTTTCTATGATGTTATGGTTTTCCGTCTTTACAGGCGCCTATATGCTCTTGATGTCCATGGTCGAGGAGAAGATCAACAAAGTACTGGAAATGCTTTTGGCAACCACACGGTTTTCGGAAATCTTCCTCGGTAAATTGCTGGGGGTTGCCGCGCTGACATTGGCCTCTCTACTGCCTTGGATTTTCTTGGGCGCACTCGGGTTTTACGGCGCGACACAATTCGCGGATGGTGCTATCGCAGACGGATTAATTCAAGCTATGAGCACTAAAATGCTGATATTCTTGCCCGTGTTTTTCATACTTGGCTATGTGTTTTACGGTTCAATCTTTATTGCGCTTGGAGCACTCGCTGAAAGCATGCAGGACGCATCGACCTTGATGACTCCCGTGGTATTATTACTAACCGCCTGTATTATGGTTGTGCCAATTGGTGTGGCTTTCCCCGACTCTCCTCTTTTGACCGCCGCAGCTTGGTTCCCATTTTCAGCACCCTTTGCCGCAGTTATCCGCCTGCCGTCAGACCCGCCTCTTTGGGAAACATTGGGGTCCGTGTTGGTGCTGATTACCTCTAGTGCCTTGGTTATTTGGGGGTCGGCGCATATGTTCCGCTACGGCATATTGTCAGGTGGGGGTGCGGCGGCGATAAAAGCATGGGGCAAAGCTTGGTTTTCACGTATTGTTTTAAGGCGCAAGAACGGCTAAGTTATTTCCATGACCAAATCTAATTTATCACCTAATGCATCACCGGGTCCATCACCCAATGCATCTATGGCTGCACGGCGCGCATTACTAGATGCAACTCTGCCCCATGTCCCATTTGACGGTTGGAGCAGTAAATCCTTAAAACGTGGTGTCGCAAATTCTGACCTACCCGCTGGCGCAGAGGAATTATATTTCCCGGGCGGCCCTCTGGAAATGATCGAGTTTTGGAACGCCCAGATGAACAAAGTAGTCGAAGCCGATCTGGCCAAATTAGACCTGACAAAAATGCGTATTCGCGACAAAGTCACGGCGGGCGTATTGGCCAGGCTCTATGCTATTGGTCCTCACGAAGAAGCCGCCAGACGCGCCATTTCTCGCACGGCGTTGCCCGACGGATTAATGCTCGGCCCAAAGGTTTTATGGGCCGCCGCCGACACTATTTGGCGCGCCATTGGCGACACATCTACGGATATAAATTATTACTCAAAACGCACAACGCTCTCCGCCGTTATCAGCACCAGCTTGGCCAGTTGGCTCTCGGACGATGAGTCAGAAAAAGCCAAAGCCCGTGCTTTCTTGGATGCACGCATAGAAAATGTCATGCAGTTTGAAGGCGCAAAGTTCAAAGCAAAAAAACGCCTAGCAGGCATGCCGTCACCCGCAGAAATCCTAGGCGGCTTACGCTACGGCAGCAAACGCCGGGGTTAAAAATTGCCCCAAACTGCTACTGTCCATATGTACTGCGGACATAGTTAGCGCGTTCCGCCTCGGGCATTTCGAGAATTAACCCCACAGATTTTATACCAAAATCACAGACACGTTCGAGTTGTGACAAAGGGGCGTCTGGTGGTTGATCCATATTATCATCCGGGCGCAAAAATTTCTCAAAAACCTTTACTATATTCTGTTTTGATACCTCCGCCATTTCGACGTCGACAACATTTGGTTCCACTTTTGGCAGACTAATAATATTCAATGTGTATTCTTCCTCAAGCTTAACGGATGCTTTTGAAAGAAAAGGCATGACATCGCCAAGGCCTCTCTGATTTAACAATTGGGTACACAAATATGGCTTATTAACTTTATAATCGATGTAAT
>JAJFFM010000206.1 GCA_021776675.1 Robiginitomaculum sp. | reverse complement strand
TTATGGGCGATACTGGTTCATTGGCTCTGGGCGGCGCGCTCGGTAGTGCGGCAGTTGTCACCAAGCACGAAATCGTGCTTGCCATTATTGGTGGCCTGTTCGTTCTGGAAGCCGTGTCGGTTATTGTGCAAGTGGCTTCGTTTAAATTAACCGGCAAAAGGGTGTTCCGCATGGCGCCTATCCACCACCACTATGAGAAAAAAGGCTGGGCCGAGCCAACCATCGTAATTCGTTTTTGGATCATCGCCGTTATTCTGGCCATGATTGGACTTTCAACACTTAAGCTTAGATAGGGCTCATCCAGGGACACATGAGAGACACATGATAGAAGCAGGGACATTTAAAGGGCAAACCATTGCCGTATTCGGATTAGGCCGAAGCGGGATTACGTCTGCCTTATCCTTGCAAAAAGGCGGTGCACATGTGCTGGCATGGGACGATAATGAAGCTAGCCGTAAGGCCGCCAAAGAAGCTGGCGTCACGGTCACAGACCTTAAAAAAGCCAATTGGAAAACCATTGACGAATTGGTGTTGTCCCCCGGCGTTCCCCACGAACTTCCCACAGCCCATTGGAGTGCCAAAAAGGCCAAAGCGGCAGGCGTCCCCATCATCTGTGACATTGAAATTTTTGCTCGTGAGGTAATGGCTCGCGCACCCGAACGTCGCCCGAACATAATCGCAATCACGGGCACGAACGGTAAATCCACCACTACGTCCCTCATTGGGCATATTCTATCAGAAGCTGGCCGCGACGCACAGGTCGGCGGTAATATCGGTCGTGGTGTGCTTGATCTTGAGAGCATATATACAGGTGCTAATTATGTGTTGGAGTTGTCGTCTTATCAATTAGAGCGTACTTTTAGTCTCAAACCAAATGCGGCGATTTTCCTGAACCTGTCACCAGATCATCTGGACCGTCACGGCGATATGGAGGGCTATGTAAAAGCTAAAATGCGGGTGTTTGATAACCAGACCAAAGATGATGCCGCCATTATAGGTGTCGACGGACCAGAAGGTAAAGACATATGTTCCCGTTTAATCGCAGCCAATGGGCGGCGCGTCTTACCTATCTCCGGCAAGCGGTCTTTGGGGCGCGGGGTGTGCGTGATTAAAGGTAAACTTTATTCGGTCATGGACGGACCAAGAGCAAAGAAATGTGAAATGGTGGCGGATTTGAATAAAGCCGTCGGTTTGGATGGTCAGCACAACTGGCAAAATGCGGCCACAGCTTATGCAGCGACGCGGGCAATTGGCCTGAAACCGGAGACAATCGGTAAAGCTATTCTGACCTTCCCAGGTTTGGAACACCGCCTAGAGAATATCGGTAATGTCGGCCCCGTTAAATATGTTAATGACAGTAAAGCCACCAATGTAGATGCGGCGGCGCAAGCCCTTAAAACCTATGATAATATTTACTGGATTGCAGGCGGGCAAGCTAAAGAGGGCGGCATCGCAGGCCTCGCACCGCAGTTTAAAAACATTACCCGTGCATATCTGATCGGAGAAGCGGCAGAAGATTTTGAAATTACATTAAAAGCAGGCAAGGTACCGTCCAAAATATCCAAAGAATTACATATGGCGGTCATGTGCGCGACTAAAGATGCTTTGGCATCCCGTGCGCCTAACCCTGTGATATTGTTATCACCCGCTTGTGCCAGTTTCGATCAATTTAAAAACTTTGAAATACGCGGTGATGCATTTCGCAGCCAAGTCAAGGAAATCATCGATATATTCGAACGGGAAAAGACGAATGCCGAAATAACCAAAGGTGTGGCATGATAGGCCAAACGGTATGATTGGGCAAACAGCATGATAGGCCAAATAGTATGATTGGGCAGGCGCGCACCAACCGTTTTGTCGTATTAGAATGGTGGCGTAGTATTGACCGGGTAACCTTGGCACTATTTTTAACATTGCTGGTTTTTGGGCTTGTTTTATCCATGGCGGCCAGTCCCGCTGCAGCCAACCGGCTTGGGTATAGCGACCCGTTCTTTTTCCTCAAACGCCAAAGCTTATTTGTTTTTTTGGGTATTGGCGGGGCATTATTTGTCTCTTTATTGCCGCTTTCTGGTGCAAGGCGTCTAGGAGTATTGGCCCTGCTTGGGGCAATTGCAATTATGCTTGTGCTTCCGGAGATTGGGATAAAGGTCAAAGGCTCAACCCGTTGGATAAAGGTTGGGCCATTTTCCCTACAACCCTCGGAATTTGCCAAGCCGGGCTTTATTGTCTTTGCAGCGTGGATGTTTTCTGTGCGCAAACGCAGCCCGGAATTTCCCGGTGTAGCCATTTTGTTTTTGATTTACGGATTGTTGATATTTCTGCTCATCAGGCAGCCCGATTTTGGCCAATCATTTTTGCTGACTATGTGTTTTGGGACGGTGTTTTTCTTTGCAGGTATGTCGATTAGGTGGATGAGTATATTGATGGGCATTTCTATGATAGGTGGTTTGGCTGCCTTCAAATTCCTGCCCCACGTCAGCGATAGGATTAACCGGTTTCTTAATCCAGAAGGCTCGGATACCTACCAAACCGACAAAGCCTTAGAAGCCATTGCTAATGGTGGATTGTTTGGGCGTGGTCCGGGCGAGGGGCATATTAAAAACCAACTGCCCGATGCCCATACGGATTTTATATTTGCTGTCGCGGTAGAGGAGTTCGGGTTTTTGCTATCGGTGGGTTTAATCATGCTAATCGGTGTATTTGTAGCTCGTAGTTTTCGCAACGCATTACACCTTAATGATTATTTCTCTCAATTGGTTGTCGCTGGTCTGGCTACGATGATCGGCTTGCAGGCACTGATAAATCTAGCGGTAAATCTTAATATGGCACCGCCTAAGGGCATGACCTTACCGTTTATTTCTTATGGTGGTTCGTCCATGTTGGCTTTGTGTTTTTCTGCCGGGTTGATTCTAGCTTTTTCGCGTAAACGGCCCGGTGCTTATGGTTTTGGCCAAGTGTAAAAGACAAGTATAAGAGACAGGTATAAGAGGCAAGTATGACAAAAAGAATATTATTGGCGGCAGGCGGAACTGGCGGCCATATGTTTCCTGCGCAAGCATTGGCGGAAACTCTTAAGGATAGAGGTTGGGAAATTGTTCTTATGACCGATGCGCGTGGCCATAAACATGCGGTTAATATTCCGGCAGGGCGAGTCATAGAAGTTGAGGCGGCGAGTATCTCTCCCAGAATCCTTATACGGCATCCCATCCGTGCGGTCGGTGGCGTGCTTAAACTTATGCGCGGTGTGAAAACCGCCAAAGCCTTTATCAAGGATTGGAAGCCCAATATAGTCGTCGGTTTTGGTGGTTATCCGGCATTCCCTGCCATGAAGGCTGCGCAAAGTTTGGGTGTCCCGACGATTATCCACGAACAAAATGCTGTGCTGGGACGGGTCAACCGTGTGTTTGCGGTTAAAGCCAATATGGTGGTGTCGGGATTTGATGTTTTAAAAAAATTACCCCCAAATGTTATAAAGGGAGCAAATTGGAAACATCTTGGCAATCCGCTTCGCGGCGCTGTAATTAAGGCAAGCGCACGTAAATACCAAGCACCTAGAAAGAACATAAACTTGCTAATAGTCGGCGGATCTCTTGGCGCGCGCTTACTCAGCGAAACCGTGCCGCAGGCTGTGGCGCTATTGCCCGAAGAATTGCGAAACCGTCTATCCGTTGTGCAGCAAACCCGTGTCGAGAGTTTGGATTTTGCCCGTGATGTCTATGCAAAGGCAGGCGTGAAAGCCGTCTGCGAACCGTTTTTTTCGGACATAGAAACCCATCTTGCCAAAGCGCACTTTGTTATTGCGCGCGCGGGAGCGTCGAGCGTTTCGGAAATTGCGGCTATGGGGTTGCCTTCTTTGCTCGTGCCGCTCGCTATTGCCATGGACGATCATCAGAGCATTAATGCACTTTCCCTAAAAAATACCGGGGCTTTAAAAAAAATACAAGCTGCCTATATTTTGCCTGAATCACAGTTTACGCCAGAGATAGTTAAATCTATTCTGTTGGAGAAATTAAATGATTCGTCCTGGCTTAAAACCGCTTCTAAAGCAGCCCTTAGCTCCGCTAAACCCGAAGCCACAGCTGATTTGGCCCAAAGCGTCGAAACAACAGCGCGTGTCAATACAACAGCAACGCGATAACGGAACACTACATATGCAAACTCAAATGCCTTTTGAACAAATGCCTTTCGAGATTGGCCCCGTACATTTTGTCGGTATAGGCGGCATTGGTATGAGCGGCATTGCCGAAGTTATGCTCAATCTTGGTTATACGGTGCAAGGCTCGGACATACGCGAAAACGATATTGTCAAACGCTTGCAGAAACTGGGTGCTACCATTTATATTGGCCAAAAAGCCGATCAAGTCTACGGGGCAGGGGCTATTGTCGTTTCCTCGGCCATTGCACAAGATAATGTAGAGATGGTCGAAGCTCGCGCTCGCGCTATACCCGTTGTAAGGCGTGCTGAAATGTTGGCCGAGCTGATGCGCCTTAAATGGGCGGTGGCCGTTGGCGGTACTCACGGTAAAACTACGACTACATCTATGGTGGCTGCACTGCTCGACGGTGGCGATCTTGACCCGACCGTGATTAACGGCGGCATTATCAATGCTTACGGTGCTAATGCCAAGCTCGGCGAGGGCAAATGGATGGTGGTAGAAGCCGACGAATCCGATGGGTCGTTTCTAAAGCTATTCCCGACTATCGCCGTAGTCACCAATATCGACCCTGAGCATATGGAGCATTACGGCACATTTGATAATTTACGTGCCGCCTTTGATACCTTTGTCGAGAACTTACCATTTTACGGGTTTGCAGTTCTGTGTATTGACCATCCCGAAGTGCAAGCCTTGGTCAGCCGTGTCACAGACCGCAAGGTTGTCACATACGGCTTTAGTCAGCAAGCCGATGTGCGGATTGAAAACCTGCACTACGAAAACGGCGGGGCGGTATTTGATGTGGTGTTCCGCTCTCGCACCAATAATGAAAGCGGTGATGATGAAGTCCGTTGGGACGGGTTGACCTTACCTATGGCGGGCGATCACAATGCACAAAACGCGTTGGCGGCAATAACCGTTGCTTATGAATTAGGCCTATCCGAAGACCAAGTCCGTATGGCTTTGAAAGATTTTGGTGGGGTCAAGCGCCGCTTCACTCATGCAGGGACGTGGAACGATGTCACCGTTATTGATGATTACGCTCATCATCCCGTCGAAATTTCGGCAGTATTGAAAGCCGCCCGACAGGTTTGTCCATTAAGCAGTAATGGTAAAATTCATGCCGTCGTTCAGCCCCACAGATATTCTCGCTTGCAAGACTTGTTCGAAGAGTTCTGCACTTGTTTTAATGATGCGGATGCGGTCTATGTGACGGACGTATATGAAGCAGGCGAAACACCCATTGATGGCGTTAGCGGTGAAGCTTTGGTCGAAGGTTTAGCACGGCACGGCCATAGGAATGCGCAGAAGGTTACGCGCGCTACATTGGCGGCGACCTTAAAGCCTAATCTTGAGAAAGGTGATTATATTGTCTGCCTCGGTGCGGGCGATATCACATTTTGGGCTGCTGAGCTAGCTGACAATTTGGCTGCCAAAAGGAAAAGTGCATAGAATGGTTTTCCCCGCCTTACTTCACCGACTTCCCGAAGTGCGGGGGAGTTTAAAAGAAAATGTACCGCTCGCCCCCTATACATGGCTGCGGGTCGGAGGGGTAGCACAAGTCTTATTTATCCCAAAAGATGAAGCTGATTTGGCTTTGTTTTTACCGCAAGTCCCTTTGGATATTCCGGTACAAGTTTTGGGGGTTGCATCCAACACGCTTGTGCGCGACGGGGGTGTCTCTGGGGTTACTATTCGCCTCAGCCCTGCATTTGCCAAGGTTGAAATATTAGATGATTTTAAAATCAGAGCAGGGGCAGCCTGTCTGGATAATTTTCTGGCAAAAAAAGCCGGCGCGTCCGGTATTGGCGGGCTTGAGTTTTATGTCGGTATTCCGGGAACCATTGGCGGGGCTCTACGGATGAATGCAGGGTGTTACGGCGCCGAGACTAAGGATGTTTTACTTGAGGCCGTGGTTTTGGATAGGTGCGGGCAGCGACAAATTATACCCCTTGCAGAAATGGGCTATAGCTACCGACATTGCGACCTAGCTAGCGAGTTCATTTTTGTTGAAGCACTTTTTCAAGGATTTGAAAAAAATCCCGACGACATTTTTACGCGTATGACAGGCATCAAAAAAGATCGGGAAAACTCCCAACCCATAAAAGAAAAAACCGGTGGATCAACTTTTAAAAACCCAGACCAAAAGGCCTCAGATGGGCGCGGTGCGTGGCAAGTTATTGACGCGGCAGGTGGGCGCGGTTTTACGCTCGGCGGCGCAAAAATGTCCGAGAAACATTGTAATTTTATGATAAATTTTGATGAGGCCACGGCCAGTGATTTAGAGCAGCTTGGGGAAATTATCCGAGACAAAGTGCGCGAAACCCAAGGGGTAGAACTGGAATGGGAAATCCGCCGTATCGGTGAAGAGCTAACGGAGCAAGACAATGGTTGAGAAAATTGCAATTCTTATGGGCGGTAAGTCTGCCGAGCGCGAAGTGTCATTGGTCTCCGGCGAGGCGGTTAGCGCCGCTTTGAATGCAGAGGGCTTTAAAACGATTCAAATGGACCCCGCACAAGATTTATGGCCGCAGCTTGTCCGCGCTAATCCGGACGTGGTTTTCAACTGTTTGCACGGCGTATGGGGCGAAGATGGACGCGTGCAAGGCGTGTTAGATTTGTTTGGTAAACCCTACACCCATAGCGGCGTGCTATCTTCGGCTTTGGCTATGGATAAGCACCGTGCAAAGATTATTCTGAAAGCCGCAGGTATACATGTGCCCCTTGGGAAATTGGTTGACCGTAAAGCGGCGGCGCAAAAACATGTCATGCGGCGGCCATATGTTATTAAGCCTAATAGTGAAGGGTCCAGTGTCGGGGTTTATATAATCCCTAAAGGAGCTAACCGACCGCCGCTAGATATTGCCATGAATACGGCTATGGGTGAACAAGTTTTGGCGGAGCAGTTCGCGCCGGGTCGGGAGTTAACCGTAACCGTCATGAACGGCAAAGCTTTGTGTGTGACCGAAATTATCGCCCATACTGAATTTTATGATTATGAAGCGAAATACGCTGAAGGTGGTTCAAGTCATGTTGTGCCTGCTAAAATTCCAGACTTGGTTAGCGAAATTTGCATGGAGTGGGCCGTGAAAGCCCACGCCGCGCTTGGCTGTCGGGGGCTAACACGGTCTGATTTTCGCTATGACGACAAAAAGATCAATAAAAAATCTACAAAAAGCGATATAGTAAACAAAATCGTAATGCTTGAACTCAATACTCAACCGGGAATGACCCCTAAATCGCTCGCGCCTGAACAGGCGGCTGCGACGGGAATGAATTTTCGCCAGCTTTGTCGCTGGATAGTTGAGGATGCTACATGGCCAAGATAGGGCATAATAACGATAAAACACAATTTACAGCCAATAATGGGCCAGGAAGAGGGCCAGCTAGGGGCATAGGCGGAGTTAGACGGGTAAGCCCGTTAAAACCTGGTCTGCGTGGGGCACGTAATTGGGCGACAGCTCAAATTCGCGGTGCAAGTTATTCAAGACAGAAATTTACGCGCCTTGTCGTAAGCGGAACAATTTTGGCTGTTGCCATAGTATGGGGCGGATTGTGGCTTGGTGGTTTTACCCCCCATGTTGCAGCAGGATTTGACCGCATGACCAAGCATAGATTGGTTAGTATGGGGTTTGTTGTTAAATATGTTGATGTGGTTGGTGAGGGTCGTGTGCGCGAAGATAAGGTTCGCGAAATGCTCGGGGTTCGCGCCGGTGATTACTTATTTGATATGGACATCAAGAACGCTCAGGAGCGCATTCAATCCCTAAGTTGGGTTGAGACGGCCGTTGTGCGGCGTTTATGGCCGAACCGTGTTGTTGTCCATATTAATGAACGCCGCCCTTATGCGCTTTGGCAAAACAATCAAAAAATTCGTGTAATTGATAGTGCTGGCTTGGTGATTTTAACCGCAGATGCCCATGAGTTTTCCGATCTGCCATTTGTAGTCGGTTCGGGTGCGGCAGAAAATGCTCAAAATGTTTGGGATATACTGCAAACGCACCCAGATATTTTGGCGCGCACCGAGGCGGTTGTCTATGTGGGGAAGCGCCGCTGGGATATTGTGTTTAAAGACGGATTGAGAATTTTACTTCCCGAGCAAAACCCTGCTGCGGCCTTGCAAAGATTTGACACCTATAACCGGGAGCATGATTTGCTCGGATTGGATTTGCAGCGCATTGATATGCGGGTACGCGGGCGGTTGACTTTATTGCCCAATAGCGCAGACGAACCTATTGTCCAAAAACAACGTCAAAAAAGAGCATAAGAGGACGTAATGGCATTATTTAGCGGCGGTCCTTTTGGTGGAGGTTCACGCCTAGCACAGCCGGATATCGTTGCTGTACTGGATGTTGGTACCAGCAAAGTCGCGTGTTTTATCGGACATATGGAAGCAGGTTCAGGTGTGCGGATTATTGGCGCGGGTTTTCACGCCAGTGCGGGCTTAAAGGCTGGGGTTGTTGTTGATATGGAAGCGGCCGAATACACTATCAGGCACGCTGTTGCGAAGGCGGAAAAGGCGGCGGGGCTCGCCATTTCGTCCATATATGTCAATGTGTCCACGCGGTCTCTCAAATCCCACCACATCAATGTGGATACAAAGTTTTCCAGTGCAGAAGTGGCAGACAGAGATTTAAAGCGGGTTATTGATGCAACTCTGGCCGAATTTAACGAGCCACAAAGAGCTATTCTACATGCATTGCCCCTTAATTGGACGTTGGACGGGGAGCGCGGTATTCGCGACCCGCGCGGCATGTTTGGAAATAACCTTGGTGTCGATATGCATTTTGTAACGGCTAATGTAGGCGTGCTTAGAAATCTCGCCCATTGTATTGAACGTTGCCATTTGCGCATTGCTGGCATGGTCGCTTCTCCTTACGCGGCGGGTGACGCCGTTTTGGTCGATGATGAATTGGATCTTGGGGTTACGCTCATTGATATGGGGGCAGGTATCACAACCGCCGCCGTATTCAGAGATAGAGCCTTGGTGTTTACCGATGCTATCGGGGTCGGCGGTAAAAACGTTACCAGTGATATAGCCCGCGGTTTGACAACACCTTGGGAAGCCGCCGAGCGGATTAAGGCTATTTACGGCTCTGCGCTTGAAAGCCCAACTGACGATACACAAATGGTGCCGTGCCCGCCCATGGGGGCGCAAGACGAATTACACGAAGAGACATTGTGCATGTTGACGGGTATTGTGCGTTCACGGGTCGAAGAAACCTTCGAGATTTTACGTGATAGATTTGCTGCTGCAGGTATTGGAAACTTTGCCGGGCGCAGGATTGTGCTGACGGGAGGGGCAGCGCAATTGTCGGGCGCAGTACAATTGGCCGAATATATATTTGGTAAGCGGGTGCGTATCGGGCAACCCCACGGCTTGCTTGGCCTGCCAGACACTATGTCAGGTCCGGATTTTGCCGTAGCCGCCGGGTTGATTAAACATGTGCTTTCGGATAAATCAGATGCGATTGCGGGTCCGCCCGATTTATCAGGTCGCCGTATTCGTAAAAGGCATTATGCGGGCGGAAGTGTAACACGGTCATTAAAGTGGTTTAAAGATAATTTCTAACCCTTTGTTACTACAGTTGTTTTTTGTAAGATTTCCTTTTCTCCAAATGACGGGCTATGAGTTGTGGCAAATGGGATAAGAAATCCAATATGGCCTTCATGCCGCCGGCCCGGTATAGAACCCGCAGGGAATATTTCATGGGAACAGGTGTGAAATCGCAAGGCTCGTTAGAAATAGGCATGCCGGATTTAACCGCTTGTAATACCTTATCTATCTTGTCGGGAATATTCCAGTCTGCACGGTAAAGCACTGTCCCGTCGGTGCCGATAACATAAGCCATATTAGGCAACAGCCCTAGTTTTTCGTGTAAATTGCCTCCAAGCGTATCCACCAATATCTCTCGGTTTTCAGGTTCTGATGACTGCAAAGATTGTGCCGCCAGCATTTTTGCGTCTGCGCTAGGGTGCGCAGATATTTTGGAACCTGGGTGGGCTTCGCGGATATAGAGTACGGCAAAATTTACATCGCCATGTTGCGCGGCTACGGCGTTCATATTTTTAATTTTACCGACATAAAGTGGGCAAGTGATGCTACCCGTTTCTAGTACCAAGGTTTTCCCTAGCAATGATCTGAGTTTAACCTTTTCACCAATCGTATTATATAAAGTAACCTCCGGGAGTTTATAACCGGCCTGCAGACCTGATTGGTGCATCAAATTATAGGAGCCAGGTGAAAAATCTGCGTAGTTATATTCTTGATTATTTTCTTTCTTGCTTTGTGAGCCCATTATTTTCCACTTTCCCCAAATTTGTGATTGCTGGTTAATAATTGTTAAAGGATTTTAATGGACTTTGGGCGTTAATAATTTGCAAACCATAATGTACAGCTAGAATAGGCGTTCTCATGAGTATCAATATTTCAATTCCCCAAGCACCAGATCTTAAACCTCGTATCGTCGTTATCGGCGTTGGAGGCGCAGGCGGTAATGCCGTTAATAATATGATCGATTCGGGTCTTGATGGTGTCGAATTTATTGTTGCGAATACGGACGCACAGGCTTTGGCGCTTTCAAAGGCCGATCGCCGTGTCCAAATGGGCGGTGCAGTTACCCAAGGTCTTGGTGCTGGTATGCGTCCAGAGGTCGGAGAGGAAGCGGCAGAAGATTCGCTCAACGAAATCTTGGAACATCTTGAAGGCGCACACATGTTGTTCGTTGCGGCCGGTATGGGCGGCGGAACTGGTACGGGTGCAGCGCCTGTTATTGCGCGCGCGGCCCGCGACCGCGGTATTCTTACCGTAGCGATTGTCACCAAGCCTTTTCAATTTGAAGGCTCTAAGCGCATGAAATTGGCCGAAACTGGTCTTGAGACGCTTTATAATTGTGTTGATACACTAATTGTCATTCCGAACCAAAACTTGTTCCGTGTTGCTACGGAAAGTACAACAATGGCTGATGCATTTTCTATGGCAGACGAAGTTCTGAACTCAGGCGTGCGCGGTGTGACCGATTTGATGGTTGTTCCCGGCTTGATAAATCTCGATTTTGCTGATGTGCGTACCGTAATGGACGAAATGTGAAAAGCTATGATGGGCACAGGTGAAGCCACTGGTGAGCGCCGTGCTATCGAAGCCGCAGAAAGCGCAATTGCTAATCCGCTCTTGGATGATGTGTCCTTGAAGGGTGCCAAAGGCGTGCTAATCAATATCACTGGCGGCGCTGATTTGACCCTTTATGAAGTCGATGAAGCGGCGAGCCTTATTCGCGGTCAAGTTGACCCTGAAGCCAATATTATTATTGGATCTGCTCTTGATAAAGATTTGGACGGTATCGTTAGAATTTCAGTTGTAGCGACAGGAGTCGAATCGGGTCAAAAATTTGCACCCATAACAAAAAAGCGTAAAGTCGAAGCGGCCATTGCCGAGATACCTTCAATTGAAGAAGATGAAACAGAGATTAAATTGGATACGTCTACAATTATGGAAGACGAAGTAGCGGAACCAGAACTGGAACAAGAAACACTTTCTAAGCAAGCCAAACCTGCACCATTTACATATACAAGGCCAGGTGCTGAAGCAGCGCAAGCAGATGATATTTTAAAACCTTTAGGAGCTTTAGAGCGTGTGGTACCCGACGAAACACCTTCTGTTGTAAAGCCCATTTTCGGTTTCTTTGGACGTAAGAAAACCAAGCCAGCACTGTCAATTACACAGCCTGAACCCGCACTGAATCACACTGGTGATTTGTTTGGCACAGACGAGGACGACGAGTTGGAAATTCCGTCTTTCCTACGGCGCGGCAAATAAAATTTTCTCAAAAATATACTTTAAAACCCCGCTTTGCAGCGGGGTTTTTTGTTGATATTAAATCTTGGTAAATCTTTGAAATTACTCATGATTACATCTTGCTCATAAATTGTAACATACTGTAACAGGGCTTTGCTTTTCGTTGGCGTATATCTAGTTTAGTTCATAACTAGTAAAAGTGAGTTTCTTTTCACAAAAAAGAGGGCAATGTGACAATAGACGTATCAGTTATTCCAGTTCAAAGACAAGCAACTCTTGGTGCACCTGCCGCCTGCGAGGGTGTGGCTCTACATGGTGGGGAGGATGTCCGCATGGTGATGATGCCTGCACCTATTGGTACAGGTATTGTGTTTATTCGCACGGATATTGATACCTGCGAAAATGATATTCCTGTGCGCGCCGATGCGGTTACAGATGTGACGCGCTGCACGACCATAAGTAATTATGCGGGCATCAGTGTATCAACCATTGAGCATTTGATGGCAGCCTTATCGGCTAGCGGTGTTGATAATCTCTGTATTGAAATAGATGGACCAGAATTGCCTGCTATGGACGGTAGCGCCGAGAAATTCCTACAAATGATTGAAACCGCAGGTGTGGTGTCTCAACCTGCGCCTAGGCGTTATGTCAAAGTCTTAAAACCCGTAGAAGTGCAAGTCGGCGATGCATATGCCCGCATTGAGCCTCATCATAATTTGCATCTGGACGTGACTATAGATTTTGCGGACGCCGCTATTGGCCGCCAACGCATAGAGATTGAACCGGATGTAAAAGCCTTTCGAGGCCGGTTGGCTTCTGCGCGTACATTTGCTCGGGCTCATGAGGTTGTAGCATTGCGCGAAGCAGGGCTCAGCCTTGGCGGTTCATATGATAATGCAATTGTGGTCGATGGTGATAAAGTCCTAAACCCCGGTGGATTGCGGTATTCGGACGAATTTGTCCGCCATAAAGCTCTTGATTTAATGGGTGATATGTATGTGGGTGGGCCGCTTTTGGGGCGGGTAACTGCAGTAAGGGCAGGCCATGCTCTAAATCATCAATTGCTTTTAGCCTTATTTGCTGATTCTAAGGCATGGAAATTCACGCATTTGGCAACAGTAAATGCGTTGCCGGATAATATGGAAAACACTGATAATATGAAAAACGCTGGCAATATGATAAAGAGTGCACCAGCTGACGTTTCTGCACTTGAAGAAACTGTATCCGCACTGTAGTAGCTGTCTTTCGTAATCTTAATGCAATTTTGTTTGACCTTTCGCCGAAAATCTGGTTTTTCTGTCAGGTGAAATTATGGGCAAAACAACGAAAGCCAAATTATGAAGTTTTTTACCGATACAGGCCGTTTCCTGCGACCCGCGATTGTTCTGGTCATTACTGGTGTTTTACTGAGCGGGTGTTCAGTGTTTGGCGGCAAGAAAAAAGCAAAATTGGCTTATGTGGAGCGCCCGGCAGAAACCTTGTATAATCAGGGTTTAAAACGCATGGATACTAAACGTTGGGACGATGCTATTTTGTTTTTCGACGAAGTTGAACGCCAGCACCCGTTTTCACGGTGGGCTCGCCGTTCTATGCTCATGTCATCATTTGCCCATTATCAATCGGGCGATTATGATGATGCTGTTGCTGGTTCACAACGTTTTATCAACTTGCATCCGGGAAGCGAGTCTACGCCCTATGCTTATTATTTGATAGCCATTAGCCATTATGAGCAAATCTTTGATGTGGGCAGGGACCAAGGGACGACAGTTTTGGCCGAGTCAGCCTTGCAGCAAGTTGTGAGACGGTATCCTGATTCTGATTATGCCCGTGATGCTCGTTTGAAGCTTGAGCTAACCCATGACCATCTAGCTGGTAAGGAAATGGACGTTGGGCGATATTACTTAAATGCAGGACAGCAATTGGCCGCTATTGGCAGATTTAGAAATGTAGTCAAAAAGTACGAAACGACATCACAAACAGAAGAAGCCATGCACCGTTTGGTCGAAGCTTATGTGTCTTTGGGATTAATCGGCGAAGCCAAGCAAGTTGGTTCTGTATTGGGTCATAACTATCCAAGCGGCGAATGGTATTATGACAGCTATAATCTTTTGTCGAAATACGGCGTTGATCTAGACGAGGAGCTGAAGGTCGAGCGTAAGCGCGGGTATTGGCGTCGGTTGAAAGAGCGTATTTTTTAGGCTTCTAAAGTCAAATAAACGGGAGAGTTATGCTCAGCGAAATTTCCATTCGCAACGTTGTTCTTATCGAAGCTCTTGATCTTGAATTAGGCGCAGGTCTGTCGGCTATGACCGGAGAGACGGGCGCAGGTAAATCTATCATCCTAGATGCACTTGGTATGGCTACAGGTGCACGTTCCGACAAAGCTCTGGTGCGTTCCGGTGCTTCCAAAGCCCAATGTAGTGCCAGTTTCACATTTACATCTGATCACAAGGTCTGGGCCGCATTAGAGGCTGCTGACATTGATTATGACCATAATGAAGATATTGTCTTACGCCGCACCATAACTGCAGAAGGCCGCTCTAAAGCTTATATCAACGACGCGCCTGTGAGTGTGAAATTATTGAGCCGCATTGGCAATTTGCTTTTAGAAGTACATGGTCAACATGATGGCCGTGGTTTACTTGACCCCGGCACACACCAAGGACAGTTGGACGGATTTGGCGCTCATCAAGACATGTTGGAGCTATGCGCATCCGCTTATGATCGCTTGAAGACATCAGCAGATGCATTGGAAGACCTTAAGACACGCCAAGCCAAGTCAGAAGAAGACCGTGCGTTCTTTGAGCATGCTATTGGTGAGCTAGACCGCCTTGCGCCAACACCGGGCGAAGATGTTGGTCTGGCCGATGAACGTAAATTATTACAACATGCTGAAGGCGCACTTGCTGAACTGCATGGTGCCAGTGAAGCGCTTGGGAATGACGGCGAGCACGAATCTCGTATTGGACAAGCACTTGCGGGACTGGAACGGGTTGGCAGTAAAATTGGAGGTGGGGACAACGCGGCTGGTCAAGCTTTAAGCGCGGCAAGCTCAGCACTGGAAAAAGCATTGATAGAGTTAGAAGAAGCGCGTTCAGCGGTTGGTGATGCGGCGGGGGCATTCACTTTTGAACCCGGGCGGCTTGATGCACTTGAAGAACGTCTATTTGCTCTGCGGGCCGCCGCGCGCAAATATAATGTCGATGTGGACGGATTACAGGATTTACGCCAAAGCTTTGGTGATGAATTGCTGTCCATTGAAGGTTACGCTGAAAATTTAGCCAAGGCGGAGGCCGCTGTAAGTCAAGCTCAGGCTGATTATGATAAAACCGCGAACAAACTCAGCGCCGCGCGTAAATCTGCTGCGAGTAAGCTCGATAAAAAGGTTGTCGCTGAATTGCCGCCCTTAAAAATGGAGCGTGCGCAATTTATCACGGATATAAGCGAGGTTGCAGACGGACGGGCAGGACGCGACCAAATACGGTTTTTGGTGTCGACCAATCCGGGTACGGCAATTGGACCTTTGGAAAAAATCGCATCAGGCGGCGAATTGGCCCGTTTTGCTTTGGCGATCAAAGTTGCTCTCGCGGGTGCAGAGGTCGGAAGCGGTCAAAAGGTTATGATTTTCGACGAAGTTGACCAGGGTGTAGGCGGGGCAGTGGCCGATGCGGTTGGGCGTAGATTATCTCGCTTGTCACAAACCGGGCAAGTATTGGTCGTCACCCATTCCCCACAAGTAGCCGCCAGTGCCGATCACCAAATCTTGATCAGTAAGTCCAGTAAAGCAAGTAGCACACTGACCCATGTGGTGACTTTGGCCGCTAACGACCGCGAGGAAGAAATCGCCCGCATGTTGGCCGGAGAACATGTTACAGACGAAGCCCGCGCAGCTGCCCGCAAATTAATGCAGGCGTCATGAGTTCTCAAAATAACCAGAGTGCAATAGGTGAAGCAAAAGCAAAGCAGGAACATCACAATCTCGCCATAGAAATCCGTATCCATGATGACGCATATTATAAGCAAGATGCCCCCATCGTTGAGGATGCGAAATATGATGCTCTGCGCAAGCGTCTCTTGGCTTTGGAGGCTGAGTTCCCGGCCTTGGCAACCAAAGATAGCCCCTCGCAAAATGTCGGCATTAAGCCATCAGGTAAATTTGGCAAAATCACCCATAATGTACCGATGTTGTCATTGGATAATGCGTTTGACGACGGTGACGTGCGCGATTTTGCCGCGCGTGTGCGGCGGTTCTTGCGAATGGGGGAGGGTGAGGCTCTGTCTTTTACAGCGGAGCCTAAAATAGACGGTTTATCTGCGTCTATTCGTTATGAGAACGGTGCTTTGGTCAGTGCGGCGACACGCGGGGACGGGCGCATCGGCGAAGATATTACGGCCAATATCCGCACCCTTAAAAATGTACCCCATAAATTGGCGGGCTCAAACTGGCCTGACGTGGTCGAAATTCGCGGAGAAGTTTATATCGATGATGCGGATTTTGCCACCATGAACGCCGCCCAAGAACATGCAGGCAAAGAGCCTTATAAAAACCCGCGCAATGCGGCGGCGGGTTCGCTCAGGCAAATTGATCCGTCTGTCACGGCAAGCCGTCCGCTTAAATTCTATGCCTATGCATGGGGCGAGGTCAGTGCGCCATTGTCGGATACACAAATGGGCGCGGTTGATAACTTAAACGCGTGGGGATTTTCGACCAATGATTTAATGAAAATTTGCGCTACGGCTAGCGATATGATTGCGCATTACAAAATGATCGAGGCGGGGCGCAGCACGCTCGGTTATGATATTGACGGCGTAGTTTACAAGGTCAATGATCTGGCTTTACAAGAGCGGCTCGGCTTTGTCTCACGCGCCCCAAGATGGGCCATTGCCCATAAATTCCCGGCCGAAAAAGCAACGACACTTATCGAAGATATAGACGTGCAAGTTGGCCGCACGGGGGCGCTGACACCTGTGGCGCGGCTGAAGCCCGTGACGGTCGGCGGCGTTGTCGTTTCCAATGCGACCTTGCACAATGAGGACGAAATTAAACGACTGGATGTACGGGTTGGCGACACCGTAGAAATCCAGCGCGCCGGCGATGTTATACCGCAAGTGTTACGGGTTTTGGATGCGGACAGAGCAGGACGTTCAGAGGAATTTACCCTGCCGAAATCCTGCCCGATTTGCGGTGCGGGTGCAGTGCGCGATATTGATGATAAAGGCAATATGGACGTGGTTAGGCGTTGCACAAATGGCTTGCAGTGTCCCGCGCAAGCTATTGAAAGTTTACGGCATTTTGTCTCGCGCCGCGCTTATGATATTGACGGTATGGGGGCTAAGCAAATCGAAGCTTTTTACCAAAAAGAACTGATGTTGGAGCCTGCACATATCTTCACTCTCGAAGCCCGCAACGACGACATTAAACTCAAGACTTGGGACGGGTGGGGAGAGCAGAGTGCGAGCAATTTATTCGCGGCAATTAATGCGCGGCGAAATATAGAATTTCACCGTTTTCTGTACGGCTTTGGTATTCGCCATGTGGGGCACGGTAATGCTAATTTAATAGCTAAACACTATTTGTCCTTTGATAAATTCTTGCAGCTCATGACATCGGAGGATCAAGACGCCGCACGGGCGGACTTGCTTGCCATTGACGGTATCGGTGAAGCCAGTGCGTCTGCGCTACTCGGGTTTTTTCATACGCCGCAAAACATGGTCGTGGTGGATGAACTGCTGGCACAAGTTAATGTCATAGACGCTGAAGCACCGAACGCAGATAGTCCCGTGACGGGCAAGACTGTGGTCTTTACTGGAAAATTAGAACTTATGTCCCGCGACGAAGCCAAAGCCAAAGCACAGAGCCTTGGCGCAAAGGTCTCGGGCAGTGTATCAGCTAAAACCGATTATCTGGTCGCAGGGCCGGGCGCAGGCTCGAAGCTTAAAAAGGCTGAGGGGCTTGGGGTTAAGGTTTTAAGTGAAGCGGAGTGGTTGGAGTTGATAGGGTAATCTTTCCATAGATATTATTGCTCTTCGTTCTGGCGTTGCCTATCTATACAACTGTTAGGTTAATTTGTGATTGCTAGAAAGCTCATTTTGAGGTAAAAAATATTTTTTATAAAGGCGAAAACTAATGGCAGGAATTATTGGTTTTATAATGTTGCTTGTTGTACTTGTATTGGGATTTAAAGGATATCCATTCTTGAATACAGTATCTGTTTCCTCTGTTGTAGGTTTTGTGCTATATCTGTTTCTAGACGGTGCGAATAGTACAGCAAGACAACAGGCCGTTATTTCCCAAACTCAAAGATCTGGTATGTCTGCGGTATTATTAATTTTTTGGTTTATCTTTGCACAAATTATTACATGGTCGATAATCTACGGAATAGGTAAATTAGTATTTATAATAACAAATGCTTTGACAGGGTAATTCTCCTTCCCCCATTTTTAATGGGGGAAATGCCGAAGCTCTTGCTGAGGCGATGGGGGCGCGCACATCTTGTGCGCAACAGGCTTCCGATAATACAGAACCAGCGCAATGCCGCAAGCGGTAGCTCCCATCCCCCCTTCGGGGTACTTCCCCCATAAATAGGGGAAGGAGCATGTTTGACACCCCACAAAAATAATCTGTCAAGTTGACAAAATAACGCATTGCAATTGTTTGCGTCCACGACTAGTTTCGCCTCGAAAATAGCGCAGGGGGCGTGAGTCCTTTTCTGTGCACTAAAATGGTGAAATTTGCGGCATGAATGTTGGTCTACAAATCGTCTATTCTTCAACTCCCGAAACATATTCGGCGTATCTCTTGGAATACCTGCCCGCGCTCATTCTACTGGCTATTGGTTTGGTGATTTCTTTGGCGTTTTTGTTAATGGCCAAGATATTTGCACCAAGCAGCCCTGACGCGGAAAAAGTCTCCACATATGAGTGCGGATTTAACGCCTTTGACGACAGTCGTATGAAATTTGATGTGCGGTTTTATTTAGTCGCTATTCTTTTTATTATCTTTGACCTTGAAGTGGCGTTTTTATTCCCGTGGGCTGTATCCCTAGAACAAATCGGATTTTATGGTTGGAGTGTGGTAATGATATTCTTGGCCGAACTGGCCGTAGGCCTTGCATATGCTTGGAAGAAGGGGGCCCTTGACTGGGAATAAACCCAAGGGAATAGATTATGTCCAGAATTATCACCAATGAAACCCCGACTTACGACCCGAAAACCCATGATGCGTTTTACGATGGTCTGTCCGCACAATTGGCCGACAAAGGCTTCCTTGTTGCACCTGCCGATAGCCTGATTACATGGGCGCGCTCCGGCTCGCTGATGTGGATGACATTTGGGCTAGCCTGTTGCGCCGTAGAAATGATGCAGGCCGCTATGCCGCGCTATGATATAGAGCGCTTCGGTTTTGCGCCCCGTGCGTCCCCCCGCCAATCAGACGTTATGATCGTGGCGGGAACGCTGACCAATAAAATGGCTCCGGCTCTGCGTAAGGTTTATGACCAAATGCCCAATCCACGCTATGTGATCTCTATGGGGTCATGTGCCAACGGCGGCGGTTATTATCATTATTCATATGCAGTCGTGCGCGGTTGTGACCGCATTGTTCCGGTTGATATATATGTGCCGGGCTGTCCGCCAACTGCGGAAGCTCTGGTTTACGGGATTTTGCAGCTTCAGAAGAAAATCCACAGAGAAGGTAATATCGAGCGGTAGTTATGATTGACTTAAAAGACCACATATTGGCCGCTCTCGGCACGTCCTTAAATGGGGCGCAAATTACTCTTGGTGAACTGACACTTGACGCGCGGCGTGAAGATATCGTTGATACTATCGCGTTTTTACGTGATGATCCGCTGTGTAAATTCACCACGCTCATCGATATTTGCGGTGCGGATTATCCGGGGCGTGATCGTCGTTACGACGTTGTTTATCACCTGCTGTCTATGCAGTTAAATCAGCGTATTCGCATTAAAATTACCACGGACGCAGACATACCCATTCACACTATGATCGGCGTCTATCCTGTGGCCAATTGGTATGAGCGCGAAGCTTTTGATATGTACGGTATTGCATTTGACGAACATCCGGATTTACGTAGATTACTCACCGATTACGGTTTTGAAGGGCATCCCTTGCGTAAAGATTTCCCGCTGTCGGGTTTTGTAGAATGCCGCTACGATGAAGAGCGCAAATCGGTCATCTACGAAGCCGTAAACCTACCCCAAGAGTTCAGAGACTTCGATTTCATGTCCCCATGGGAAGGCGCGAAATATGTACACGCTGAGGAGAACACAGATGACTGAACTAGAACAAATCGACGATCGTAAATTTACCATCAACTTTGGTCCGCAGCATCCTGCGGCGCATGGTGTGCTACGGCTTGTGCTGGAGATGGAAGGTGAAGTGATTGAACGGGTTGATCCGCATATTGGTCTTTTGCACCGGGGTACGGAAAAACTGATCGAGCATAAAACCTATATGCAGGCCATTCCGTATTTTGACCGCCTAGATTAT
>JAJFFM010000205.1 GCA_021776675.1 Robiginitomaculum sp. | reverse complement strand
CGCAATGTTATTTTGGGTTTGTTTCTGGGTGTCTTTTCAGGCGTTCTCCTTATTAATGGCCCCAACCCGTTCACGGGCCTGCGGGTTATGGTCAATGATTATATGGTGGCCCAGGCAGCTGAAAGCTCTCATATGGGCATTCTGATTTTGATGATATTTATCGCAGGTCTGGTTGGCCTTATGGAGAAATCCGGCGGCGCTGCTGCCTTTGCGGGCATGATGGTCAAATATATCAAAGGCAAAGTCGGCGCACAAATAGCAGCATGGGTCAGCGGTTCATTATTGTTTTTCACAGACTCAGGAACCCCCCTGATCGTAGGCCCTCTGTTTCGTCCTATCACAGACGGCCTTAAAATATCTCGTGTCAAATTAGCCTGGATTATTGACAGTACGGCTTCGCCTGTCGCCGTCCTAATTCCGTTTATCGGTTGGGGTTTGTATTCTCAAGGATTGATAGCCACCGAATACAATGACCTCGGTATCAACGAAAGCGCATTTAGTGTTTATGTGAAAGCCGTTCCGTTCCAATTCTATTCTCTCTTGGCCGTGCTCATGGTTCCGGTTATCATTATTGCCAAAGCAGACTTTGGCCCCATGAAGACTTTTGAAGGCAATGCGGCAAAAGGCATTGTCGCCGAAGACCAAGATGTTTTAAATGCCGAAACCGTCAGTGACGACGCACTCAGTAAAGCCAAGCCGATCATGGTCTGGTTACCGCTCACGATTATGTTGACCGTCATGTTTGGCCTGCTCATCCCTATGGGCTTTCCCATGCATATGGAAAACGTTCCGTCTAATGCGTTTCGGGGCAGTTTGTCCACGGGTTATATTTTAGCCGCCATAGCTTTAATGTTGTTGATGGCACGGTACGGCGTGCGGTCTTTGGCTTCCGGTTTCTCACTTTATCTGGAGAGTATGAGCAAAATCGTCAGCATTCTCGCCATTTTGGTTTTAGCGTGGTCACTCGGCGCCATCGGCAAAAACTTAGGCGCGCCTGAGTATATTTCAGGGTTGGTGGCTGGTAAATTACCCGCTTATCTTATTCCCGTAGTCGCCTTTGCTGTCGGCGGTATTATCTCGTTTTCCACTGGATCGTCTTGGGGGACTTACGCCATTTTAATGCCTCTAATCATCCCCCTCGCCCATGAATTTCAAGCACCCATGTATGTATGTATCGGCGCGGTATTATCTGGCGGTTTGTTCGGAGATCATTGCTCACCCATCTCAGATACCACTATACTTTCGGCAACGGGCGCAGGATGTCACCAGCTCGACCACGTTAAAACCCAAATACCCTATGCGCTGTTTAACGGCGCCTGTTGCATCGCCGCTTTCATATTCGCAGGCGTAACCGGAAGCGTGTGGGGGCTCGGACTTGGCATCGCGCTGATGCTGACAGGCCTATTCATCATAAAGAAGTTTACTGCTTAAACAGCATTTTCGCTGCGACCATTAATTGTGGCTTTTCTACTTTAAAGCCTGAGCGTATCCATAGGGCTTTCAGGGCAGCGAGAGCTTTGCCGAGCTTTTCGCCGTGGGGGATGCCTATGGCTATTAAGTCTTTACCTGTTACTGGAAATTCCGGCCATTGCCAGTCGCGTGCGGTCTCGTACAGCACCCACCAAGCCGCCGCTTCTATAGGGTCGCCTGCACCTGCAGATCGTATCGTAGCTCTATCCATGGCGACTTGCTTACCGGATGTATAAATGGCTATGTGTGTCTCTTTTTCGGGCGAACCGGGTTGCAAATTCGTCTGGTCGCCTGCCCAGTACTTCAAACGGGTTTTTTCTTTATTTGACATCTTCAGGCGTTTACACAAGCGCGCCATAGCCAACTCATCCCTTGCAGCCATCGCCATCAAGCGCAAATACGGATCAGGCGCTAAGGATTTACTTTTCTCAAGTTCGCATATTAATTGCAAGCCTTCAGAATTACTGGCCTCGGGTAAAAGTGTATCCAATATTCCGTTTACCGACATGACATTGACCGTGCGGAACGGGGTAGGTGCAGATAAGAGTTTTTTAAGCTCTGACCAAACCCGTTCAGATGAAAGTGCTTTAAGCCCGGCTTTCAATTCCCGGCATGCCGTCAATCCGGCCGCGTCCATAGGTCTATCTTCGGCGTACCACGCATTGAACCGAAAAAAGCGCAAAATACGAAGATAGTCTTCCTCAATGCGGGTCTCGGCAGTGCCAACAAAACGGACTTTGCAGGCTTTAATATCGTCCAACCCCTGACCTGTAGGATCAAAAACTTCACCGCTCAAATCCGCATATAACGCATTGATGGTAAAATCCCGACGTCTAGCATCTTCAGCCCAATCCGCGGTAAATTCCACTGTGGCACGGCGACCATCCGTGCTGACATCGCGGCGCAAAGTCGTGATTTCGAATACGGTACCGTCGACCACAGCCGTTAATGTACCGTGCGCTATTCCAGTTTCGTGAACTGCAATGTCTGCAGCTTTCAAACGATTGGCGACCTCACGCGGCTCTACCGCCGTAGCGATATCGAAATCTGCTACAGGTTCGCCGAGCAAAGCATTGCGCACACAACCACCGACAAACCTAGCGCTACCCTTTGGCAAGGCTGCGAATAGTTTTTGTGTTGGCTTCACTGAAAGCCATTCGTGCTTGCCTACATCTAGTTTCACGTGTCCATCCTTTGAAATAATCTATACATCATCATCGCTGTCATGCCCCAAACATGCCAAGTCGGTTTATCTGTATTCGGCCACGGCATATCATATAATTGATGCACAGCACCTTCGAATTCGACTTTGCGCGACACATGATTTTGTGCATTCATAAAAAATCCAAACGGGATTTCTATGGTCTCTTCCACTTCACTGGCACACGGAATAATTTTAGCGGACGGATTGAGCACACCTACAAATGGCGTCACCCTAAATTCAGATACGGCATTAAACGACGGCAAGCGGCCAAGTAGGTGAACATCTGATGCCACAACACCGACCTCTTCATGGGTCTCGCGTAGTGCACCCTCACAAGGTGTTTCGCCGGGTTCTGTGCGGCCACCCGGAAAGCTAATTTGCCCCGGATGTGTCGGCATGTGCATGGGGCGCCTGGTCAGGAGTACCTTCCATTCATCCCGTTTCACCAAAGGCATGAGTACGGTCGCGGGGCGTTGTCCTTCGCGCTTGGGGATGTGGCTATCATCACACATATCAACGGTTTTGAGCACTGCCCCAACACGCTTTATCAATGGGTCGTCCAAACTAAACATTATGGATACCTTTAGGGCCGAGCGGAAAAAATGTGCCACCCGAATAAACGCCAAGCTGTTCGTTTACTTCTACTGCATGCTCGACCAATTCGTAAAATACAGACCGGTTTATCAATGCATCCAACCGCCCCCTTACCTGCAATAACGGAGTCGGTTCAAGACTATCTGGCTCAGTTTGGACACTGTTAGGATGTTCAGGCCCAACTTCCATCACCACGTCCAAATTGGTCGTAAAAAACAAGCTCAGCTCTTTACCGCTACTTTCAATATCAACCCGCACAGCCAGAAAATGTGCGCACTCTACACTTATGCGGATTTTTTCAACAGGCGTAACAAGATAAGTTTCGCCGTCTTCGTCCTTACGTAAGACCCGTGAAAATAATTTGACCAAAGGTGCCCGTGTAATGCGTGTACCTTCATGCCACCAGCTGCCATCCTTGCGAATGACCATATCCATATCGCCGCAGTGTTCAGGGTGCCATTTCTCCACAGGGAGCACTCCGTCTCCTTCAAAGCGCGCCGTTTTGATCAGTGCGGACAGAGCAGAATTGCCATTATTTAATGTGGACACGTGCAAGATTCCTTTTGCGCTTTGACTATATTGCCCTAAACCTAAGCAATCGAAATGACCTTACAAGAGAAATGCCAAAAGAAGAGTATTATTTATGACCAGTTCCGCACTTGAGAAAAAACTCGAAACGGCCAACACTAAATTGGATAAGGTCAAGTCGGAAATCTCCAACATTGTTATCGGGCAAGATACGGTCGTTGACCTGTCATTAGCAGCCATACTTTCCGGTGGTCATGCCTTGTTAGTCGGTGTACCGGGGCTCGCAAAAACTCTCTTGGTCGAGACGCTTTCAACAGTCCTTGGACTAGACGGTAAGCGCATCCAGTTCACGCCCGACCTCATGCCTGCCGATATTATAGGTTCCGAAGTCCTAGAAGAAACGACCAAAGGCAAACGTTCTTTCCGCTTCATTCCGGGACCAGTATTTTGCCAGCTCTTGATGGCAGACGAGATTAATCGTGCTAGCCCGCGCACCCAATCAGCGCTCCTACAAGCCATGCAAGAACGTTTCGTCACTGTCGCGGGTGAACGCCACGACCTGCCTGCGCCATTTCATGTACTGGCTACGCAAAACCCGATCGAGCAAGAAGGCACCTATCCCTTACCCGAAGCCCAACTTGACCGTTTCCTGTGTCAAATTGATGTGGACTACCCAAAAGCGAATACCGAGCGTGCAATCCTGCTTGCAACCACAGGTACCGCACAAGGCGCAGCCAAAAAAGTCATGACGCCCAAACAATTGATGGATATGCAAACTTTGGTGCGTTCCATGCCGATTGGTAATACTGTGGTTGATTGCATTTTATCACTGGTCAGAAATGCCCGCCCAGACCAAAGCGAATATGATTTTATCAAAGACACAGTTGTATGGGGCCCCGGCCCGCGCGCGGGGCAAGCTCTGATGCTCGCTGCTCGCGCCCGCGCGCTTTTGGATGGGCGTATTTCGCCGTCCGTAGATGATGTGCTTGCACTGGCCGCTCCGGTTCTTAAACACCGCATGGCACTTAGTTTTGCTGCTCGTGCTGACGGCGCCAATCTTGACGATTTAATCTCTAAATTGGCAGAGCGTGTCAGCTAGTGCCTGTTTCCACTCATCTCAAAACTCGCCACCTAAGACGGGATGCAGAACATCTCGCCGCGCCTTATCCAGCTCTCTTAGCCGAAGCAGAACGGGTAGCGGCAATTGTCGCCCAAGGTGTGCATGGACGGCGGCGGTCTGGTCAAGGTGAAACTTTCTGGCAATATCGAGATTACTCAAGTTCCGACAGCGCCCACGATATTGACTGGCGCCGTTCCGCCCGCGCTGACCACCATTATGTGCGCGAGAACGAATGGGAAGCCGCCAATACCGTTTGGATGTGGCGCGACGGATCAGACGGCATGGACTGGAAATCTCATAAATCCCTGCCAACCAAAAAAAATAGAGCGTCCGTTTTAATGATGGCATTATCGTCCTTGTTGATGCGGGCCGGAGAACGTTGTGCCGTGCTCGGTATGAGTGAACGGCCACATACGGGCCGCTTTGGCATAGAACGCATATCTTATAAATTGGCTACGGGCGAAGGCGGACGCGATGCTCTCACCTCAAATTTTTCCGCCCACTCCAAATTAATATTGGCTTCGGACTTTCTGGCCCCTGCAGAAGATTGGCGCGAGACTTTGGTGGCCCTCACTGCGCGTCCTGCTACTGGTATTTTGCTACATATTGTCGATCCGGCAGAGCGTGAATTTCCGTTCAAAGGCCGAGTACAAATGCTGCACCCGGGAACGAAATTAGCTAAGCTACCCTTCTTGCTTGGACGGGCAGAAAAAATGCGGAATCAATATTTAGAAAAATTCCAAGCCCATGAAGACGAACTTACACAAACCGCGCGCAGGCTCGGCTGGACATTAATTACGCATACCACTGACCAACCCGCGACACAGGCACTAAGTGCCATGTATCAATCCCTAAGCACCAGAATGGCGGGGGGCATATAATGGTTCCCTCAATCATTATTGGTCCGGTGACATTTCTAGCACCGCTCGCTTTGTTGGGGCTTCTCGCTTTGCCTATTATTTGGTGGGTTCTAAAGATCACACCGCCTAAACCTTTGCTACAAATATTCCCACCCTTGCGTTTATTGGCTGATATCAACAAAGAAGAAGACATGCCCAATGCGACCCCGCCTTGGTTGCTTATATTCAGACTGCTCATGGGCGCATTACTCGCCGTCGCTTTAGCCAACCCCATATTGTTTAAACCCGATATAGAGACCAATCGCCCGCTCGCACTTATCATAGACAATGGCTGGGAGGCGGCGGGTAATTGGTCTGCGGTAATAACTGAAGCTGAAGCTTTGGTGGAACAGGCCGTATCAGAAAACCAGATGGTCGCCATACTACGAACAGTTGATATACGCGGCGAGAATGCGGCCGGGTTTATACCTGCCGCAGAAGCTTTAAAATCAATTCGCTCTCTACAAGTAACGCCTTTTGAACCAGAACGATTAGCAGTTGCGCAACAAATGAAAGGGTTGGATCTATCCACCGCTGATATACTTTGGTTGTCGGACGGAGTCGATTTCGGAGATGCAGATGAATTCAGAGCCACCCTCCAATCGGGCGGTGATCAGAAAATATATACGCCGTCCTCCGCTTTTAGCGCGCTCCTCGCGGGTGATATCACAGAGACCGCAAATGGATTTCGAGCCACATGGCACCGCACGGATACGGTTAGTCTACGCGCTCTGAATATCGTCGCTTTAAATAGTCAAGGTCGTATCCTTGCGCGTGCTGAAATATCATTTCTACCGGGCAAAGCCAGTACAGAAGCCGAATTTATATTGCCCAGCGAACTGCGCAACCGCGTATCGCTCCTTAAGCCAGAAGGATTTGCATCGGCTGGTGCCGTCAAATTATTGGATGATAGTTGGGGACGGCCTTTGGTTGGATTGCTCAAGGGTAGTGATGCCAACACTCAGCCACTTTTGTCCGAATGGCACTATATCGAAGAAGCCATTAAGCCAAGTGCTGATATCTACAAAGGCGATTTGGACGAGTTACTGGCAGTGTCTCCGGGTATTATTTTTATGACGGACCGCGCACGTTTAGAAAGTCCGGCGCTAACTAAATATGTTGAGGACGGCGGCATGCTAGTCCGTTTCGCTGGGCCAAAATTAGCCAAACGTTCTGATGAATTATTACCAGTTCTTTTGCGGACGGGCGGTCGCGACATTGGCGGTGCACTTGCTTGGGAAGAGCCGCAAGGTTTGGATGCATTCTCTGAGGACAGTCCTTTTTTTGGCTTGAGTGTGCGTGAGGACATTGTTGTCCGTAAGCAAATTTTGGCTACACCAGGCGCAGAAACCGATATCAATACTTGGGCTAGATTAGCAGATGGTTCGCCCGTGATAACATCAGGAACACGTGGGCTTGGTCGCGTGGTCTTGTTCCATATTACGGCAGGCCCAGATTGGTCAACACTGCCTCTTTCAGGCCTATATGTACAAATGCTCGACAGACTTTTACCACTGGCCAGAAGCACAAGCTCGCCTATCATCAACAATACAAATGGTGATTGGACGGCAGAGCGAACATTAGACGGTTACGGTAATTTACAAAGCCCGCCGCTAACTACTGTTACTATTGCAGACGCCGAGTTTGCGGTTGCAAAACCAAATCACGATCATCCTCCGGGACTTTATAGACAAGGGCTTAGACGACAGGCCCTTAACACTGTTGGCAGAGTTGAGGATTACACTGCGCTGTCCACTTCTGGCATAGGGCAAGCAGTTTACGGCGGCCGCAAACCTAAATCCTTAAGCGGCTCTTTACTTGGAATTTTAGCATTGATGATGGCCTTTGATGTGGCTATGTCATTACTAGCCTCGGGACGGTTACGCGGAGCTTCAATGCAATCTAGTGCAGCTCTCGTTCTAGCCACAATTATATTTATACCCATAGATTCTTACGCACAAAGCAATGCCGAAAATGACGCATTGGGCTTACATCTTGGTTATGTGCTTACCGGCAATAGTGAAACTGACCGTTTAAGCAAAAGTGGCTTGGAAGGTCTAATGTTCGAGCTTAACCGGCGCACCACGATCGAACCCGTCGGTGTTCGCGGTGTCGACTTAGATACTGACATGATAGATTTTTACCCATTCCTATATTGGCCAATAGGGCGCGAAACCGGTGATCTTAAGCCTGCAACTGCCGCTAAGCTTAATGGATTTATGCAGGCGGGTGGTACATTGGTTTTGGATACACAAGACCAAGACCGAAAGCGCTTATTCGCGGGGGAAACCCATCCGGGTCTCGCCCGCCTTTCTGAAAGCCTTGATATTCCGCGCTTGGCCGCACCGTCTAAGACCCATGTACTGACCAAGTCGTTTTATCTGATTAAAGACTATCCAGGGCGCTGGGCAGATGGCGCGGTTTGGGTTGAAGCAGATACACGAGGGTCAAGTCGTGATGGTGTTTCAAGTGTTATTGTCGGCTCAAACGATTGGGCAGCAGCGTGGGCCAAGGACGACAAAGGCCGCGCTCTAACCGTTATTGAAAACGAAATACCACGCCAGCAAGAAATGGCTACACGCTTTGGTGTCAATCTAGCCATGTATGCTTTGTCCGGTAATTATAAAGGCGACCAAGTGCACGCCGCCAAGATCATTGAGCGTCTGGGGGAAGGTCTCAATGGGGCCATAACTCCGGAAGAACCGGACAACATAGAAGAATTATTGGACTCCGTACGAGAAAAACCAGAAAAGGAATCAGAGCAATGAACACATCATTCGTCTTTGATCCTTTACTGCCCATATGGGTAATTATTAGCCTAACCGTATTGACAATTGCTGCGGCGACGTACGGCCAATGGCGAGGCCTCAAAAGCTTCATTTTACGTGCGATCGCAGCTTTTATATTGTGCGGCGCACTTCTTAATCCGCAACAATTGATAGAGCAACGCACACCCCTACCCGACATTGCGCTTGTTTTAATTGACAATAGCGAAAGCATGACATTAGCGGGCAGAGAAACTACCGCTAACACCGTACGCTCGCGCTTGAGCGATCAATTAACGGACTTGGACAATACGGAAATTGTAGAAATCAACATCGCACCTGCGCAGGACGGGACGCGGATGACACAGGCGCTAATTGATGGTTTAGCACAATTGCCCACTGAGCGCATTGCAGGTGTATTTGCGATTACAGACGGTCAAATCCACGACCTACCAGAAACACCGGGCTTTTTAATGCCGACAAAGGCACCATTTCACAGTTTAATTGTTGGCAACAAAACCGCCCGTGACAGAAGACTTGATGCAATTGTCACCCCTAAATACGGTATGGTCGGAGAGACCGCTAATTTTGAATTACGGCTCGAAGACCCGGGGCATGAGGGTGAACGAGTACTGTTGGAAATTAGGTTAAATGGTGTTTTACAAGCTCGTTTTGGAGCGGTCGTAGGGAATAGGATATCCGTACCTTTAGAAATAGAAAAGCGCGGTATCAACACCGTAGAAATCCGCGCTGAAACGGCGGCCGATGAACTAACGGCTCTTAACAATGTGTTGATAGCAGAAATATCCGGCGTCAGAGACCGCTTGCGGGTTTTATTAATTACGGGTGAGCCGCATATGGGCGGACGAGCTTGGCGAAATTTGCTTAAATCTGACCCATCCGTAGACCTTATCCAGTTTACAATCTTGACCAACCCAGGCGTAAAAAACACCTACGCACCCGCACAGGAATTATCCTTAATCCAGTTTCCGGTTCGCGAACTCTTTGAAGAAAAACTCGAAGAATTTGACCTTATAATTTTCGATCAATTTAAACGCCGTACAATGGCAGGACGTGGGCGGACACGGCCAATGCTCAGCCCTTATTATATTTCTAACGTTTCTAAATATGTAGAAAACGGCGGCGCGCTATTAGTGGCGGCAGGGACTGCATTTGCCAGTGAAGACAGTCTAGCCCGTTCGCCGTTAATTGCTGTGCTGCCCGCACGCCCAACCGGCGAAATAGATACGACCCCATTTAGACCAAAGTTAAACGATAAAGGTAAACGCCACCCCATCACCTCTATCTTTACAGGTGATATTGCGGCGCGTTGGGGGCGTTGGTATAGGTCTATAGATGCAGAGGTTATCAAAGGTGATGCCCTCATGGTCAACGATGACGGTAAACCATTATTAGTTGTTGACAAGGCAGAAAAAGGTCGGGTCGCGCTCGTATTATCAGACCAGGCATGGCTCTGGTCTAAAGGGCACGACGGCGGCGGGCCTTATAATGAAATGTTCAGACGGCTTGCCCATTGGTTAATGGGCGAACCAGATTTAGAGGCCGACCGCTTGCAAGCCCGCGTTGAAAATGGTGTCCTTAACATTGAGCAT
>JAJFFM010000204.1 GCA_021776675.1 Robiginitomaculum sp. | reverse complement strand
AGAAACAGGCAAACCTGTTCGGAACACATTTCGTTTTGGCGCAAAAATTATAGAATGGATAGCTGCACTATCAATTACGGCTATTATTATTGAAAACCTAGGGTTTGTTGAAAACATATCATCAGTAGTGGCAGGCCCTGCCAGGAAACTATCAGACACTTTACCGAATTTGACGGAATATGTTGCACTGATACCTTTTCCAAGCTCAATGACAGAAGCCTTATCTGATACTAAAATGGCACAAGATTTTAACTTGCTCCTAAATTTGGTCGCCCTTTGGGTTGTAGGGCGATTACTCGTCGGCTTATTTAGATTAATTGGGGCAAAGCGCAGCAAAGCTGAAAACATTTTCAGCATTTTGGTTAAGCTGTTAATCGTATTGGCACTATTGAGTGAAGCCGTAAGATTTGCCATGGGGTCAGGTACAATTGATTTATTCAAAGGCCTTACACCTCTCTTCTCGAAAAATGGCGGCGATATACCGGGATGGCTCTCTAACAATAATCTTCGTGAGATAATTTGGGTGGTAAGCTCCGCTGTAACAGGGCTGTTAGTGGCAATATGGGCTTTTAAATCAAACATTAAACGAGGAGTATCATCCCAAGAAGAAGATATGCTAGCTGCACATGGGGTTTCAGAGATGCCAGAAGCAGTTGAAGAGAGGTTTGCGCCTATGGAATTTGAGGCAGATGAGCATGAGACTTCAAATACACATGATGCGGAAGATGAAACAGAAGCTACGGAGTATCCAGCATCTGAAGAAACTCAGCCATCAAATACACATGATGAACATCAGACGAGTGAAGAAAGAAATGAGCATGTGTCCTCAAAATCACATGGTGACGAAGATGAAGTAGAGGCTAATGAGGGTCAAGCATCTGAAGGAACGGAGCTATCAGATACGCCAAAGGAACCAGATTCATAAACATAGATATAGAGGATTTAGACACGTCAGCTTCGTCAAATACAGGTATATTTTAGGAAAATAATTAGAATATACCTTCTTACCTAATGATCCTTGAGAGAACCATAGCACAAAATTTAGAGACATAATCGTATGAAATATCTAACTATATTGGCTTTTATAACCTATTTCGGTCTATCACCGATTGCGCTTTCAGCATCTTCACAATTTAGTGGGCAAGCAATTTATATCTTTTCAGCGCTTATATTATTATTTTCATACTATTGGGCTTTTGTTCCCGCATTTCTCGTTAAAAAGCATTTGAATAATAGTAAATATTTAATCCAATTTAAAAATTCATTTGTAATTGGGCTGGTAACTTTAGTTACAATTTATGTAGTGGATATGGTAAGTTCACTCCTTGCGGATAACTCATCTTCCTTACTTTCAACTGGTAATTTGCAAGTAGTCTTGTGGACCTTATACTTTATTTATGTTGCCTCCATTGTTCTTTTCGTAGTCTCATTCATATACACATTACTAGTAGGTTCGGCTGCATTGAGGTTTTACGAAAAAAACGCGACTGGAGTTAGTGGAAATTGGGCTGTCACTTTTCTTTCATATATCTATTTGCTTGTTGGGGTGTTATTTATTTCCAATAGAATTGATAAAGCACGACAAGCGATAATAAATTAATGTATGATGAACCGCCCCGGGTTTGCCGGAGGCTGTTTAATTTAAGTTATGCTGCTTTTAGGACTTTGTCGAGTGCTGCGTAATAATTCTTCTCTGCTTCGGCGGGCAGGATGGAGTTGTCACGGTTTAGTTCTGGGTTGTTATGAGTAATAACAGCCATCAAGGATTGTCTGTCTCATAAGCCCTGACGTCAGACAGGCTTGTTCTTCTAGGTCGGCTTTTTCTTTGTTGCTCAAAGTTTCTGTGCAGCCCCTCACATCCTGCGCCATTTTCATGGAGCAGGATGTGAGGGGCTGCGCAGGGCTTTGCTTTCGATAAGGTGCGCTAAAACTAATTCGAGATTCCTGGAGCATGTTTTCGCTGAATGTCACCTGTTGTACGGCGTCCATCCTCTGCAGCCGCTTTCCATTGCTCGGCTGTGGCGCAAACTTTACGTTTGAAATTTGACCCGGCTGTAGCTTGTCGTTTGCAGATCAATTTTTCGCTATCAGTCTCGGTTGTGGCTTGTTTTGTACTTTCCGCTACAGTTACTTTTTCTGGCGCCTTTTCTGACGTGGCAGCAGCTTGCTCGGCATTGGGCACGGTAGCACAAGCACCAAGAGAGAGCATAGCGCCCATACAAAGAGGGAATAGAAGGTGAGTTGATTTTATCATGATTGAGACTCTTTCATTTTTATTTACTGACCTTCTGCTATAAATATAGCAGGTTATTCGGGGATGGCGAGATAAACTTTTCCGCCCATCTCTTTAAATTTCTCACTCATCCCAGCCATACCCTCCTTCGCCTGTTCTTCTAGGTTCACTTTTTCGTTATCGCTCAGGGTTTCTGTGTAGTCCCTTACGTCTTGGGTGATTTTCATGGAGCAGAATTTTGGGCCGCACATTGAACAGAAGTGGGCTACTTTATGGGCGTCTTTCGGCA
>JAJFFM010000203.1 GCA_021776675.1 Robiginitomaculum sp. | reverse complement strand
TTTGTCGAGGTCTATTGAGTATCTTGAATATTGGCGAGCGCGTAGGTGAGTCAGTCCTGCGGGTTAATACCGTCCAGTTTACATGTTTCGATCAGGCTGTAAGCAATCGCGGCTGATTAAGCTTACGTCATTCCGGTTTATTTCCTTGTAAACCTATCAACAACTCGTAACGAACTAGTTTAAGCGCTTTAAACCAATGGCCTAATGTCTGCTTTTGCCGCCAAAGCAGACATTAGCGGGGATAAAGGAATTCGATTATTTTAGAACGGGATGAAGTTTTTGCTGTGAAATAATTGCTTCCCAACTCTCCAATTCTTCCCAAAAATAGTTTGAAGTTTCTCCTGTTAGTGCGCCAATTTTTTAACCAAGTGAATTTTAACGATTGTTTTCTATACTAGAATGAAGAGCTAAATAACCATTTCCCCAAGCCACTGTTTTCATTGATGTTTATAGTTCTATCTCTAATTAGGTTGATTGCGGCCAATCCTCGAAAATAAACCTCAGTTCAGTGTCTAACTTTGGGCGATTTTAAGACATTCGCAATGTGTGCTTTAGCGGCAGAAGGTGATATAATCACCAATGCCCTTTGCATAAGCGAACCAACCATGCCACTTAGATTCATTTACTCAAGTTTACTATGTGGGCCTGAACGTCTCAATAATCTGTGCATCAACCCAGACTATATCCACATTTTGGTAGTTTCCTGGGGTCATATTCCTATTGAAGAAAAGATATTTTCCATCATCGTTACGGTTCCTCCCCCGTCCTCAGCATCTGTTTGTATCTTCTAAACCGCTGTTTCAGGACTTCCTTACGCACCCTGAAAACCGGGTCGTGGGTTCGGTCCTTAAGGAGCGGACCGGCGAGCTCTTCGTCCACCCCATGTTCAACCACAAAAAAGACAGAGAATCTTCGCACCCACGGATCCGGATGGTGTTTAGCCGCCCATGCAAGCACTTCGCCCGTTTTATGTTCCTGCCCTGGCATCCACCAAGCCAATGTGTACGGAATTTTGTTCGGTGTTCTTTCTTCAGCGGATGTAACCAATGCTTCAAAAAACGCGTTTTGAATGTCGGGAATGTGTTCCTCTACGTCTGCATTTGCCCAAAACTGGCGTCTTTTTTCATCGAAGCCAGTCCCTTCATCATGAGACAACCGAGCATTCACAACGGCAAAAGCAAACGCTATTTTTACACGTTTTGCTTTCTCAGGATGGGTAAATAAGCGCAGAAGCACGTCGGGCGACTCACCATTCAGAATCACGTTGCGCACCAACAATGCTTCCTTGTAGAAGTCCTTCGTCATATTGGGGAATTCAGATACGTCAACATGCCCGCCGTCGTTTTCAAATTCCTTCGGTGGGGACGACAGATCTGAATGGTCCATTTCAGCCGCGTACCGCTCGACAAACGCTGGCGGGTCGGCGAAAACCACTGGACGCGCACTCAATCCAGCCAATGCATGTACGAAAAAAATGACGACGACCATTGCGACAACGGCCGTAGCAATGATTAAATTTTTGAATTTCCAGTTGATAGTCATAGTATTCCTTCAGATTGTAACCAGACACACTAATTGTATTTGGAGCTTTTATTTAGAAAATGAAAACTTCCCCCAAGTTGACTTATCGTCAGCTACCGCTTTTTCGGGATAAAAGAATTGTGCCCCACTTCCTTCGTGTCTAACGCTTACGCCAAACATCATATTCCAAGTGTTACCGGCAAATTTTTTGCGCAACACTTGGACTTGCCTGTGTGTTCCTCTTGCGAATTTAGGACCCTTTCTATTTTCTTGATCCTCAAGCCCAGAATAGGGCACCCAGAATCCAGCATAATCTTTGAGCTCCCACTTGCCGGATTCGGGTTCCCATCCTTTGTCTGTGAGTACAGCTTCTTCCATTTGAGCGGAGAGATGAAATTTGTGGAGACGACCAGTTTCTGCATGTTCTATGTAAAGGTCTAAGATCGTGTAGTCTTCCGCTTTGCCTTTGGCGCAAATGTAGAAGCTTTCTTTATCGTGCATAAGATAAATGGAAGCCTGCGCTGGTAGCTCGATCTTTGTTGCGGCTTCCCATTCATCGTTGCCACAACGGCCGTCCAATAATGCTGCTTCGTTGGTTGGGTTGAGAGCAATGGTTTCGGAAGCATTGGCTTGAATGGTTACAAATAATAGGGAGGCGCACGATAACAGAAGTTTTGACATATTTTGCATGGAATTTCTCCGGTGTTTTTAGGACTATGGTTTGGGCTTGAGGTTCTCAATAATCTGGGCATCGACCCAGAATGTATCCGTATTGTCCAGGCCGACATTGCGATTGAAGAATAGGTATTTGCCGTCAGGCGATACAAAAGCTGCAAACTCTGACGCCCCTGTGTTTATCTTGTCGCCCATTTTTATTGCCTCACCCCATGAACCATCGGACTTTTTAAAGCTGATAAAAATATCGGCATTACGAACGGGGCTATCTCTTTGACCATCCCAGATGACGTAGGATTCATCTGGCGCGATAAAAGGATGCGCATTATATTTTCCGGTATTTATCTCTTTGCTTAGTGGCTTCGGTTTTTCACGTTTGCCATCTATTAATCGTGAATAACGAAGAACACCATTGCCATCTCTAGTCGCTTCGTCAAAAACATAAGTGCCTTTGGAGGACGCCGTAAGGCGCATGATACGTATTTCTTCGAAAGGAGAACCAAGGCTTTTTATTTCTGACCAGCCATCGCCAATACGGTCCTTATATCGCCTGCCCAGATGCATAGTTTTGCCATCAGGCGAGATGAAAGGTTGACCCACTCTGGGCGACACAACTGACTCGTGCCATCGATTATTTTTATTCTCAAAAACAACAAATTCCTGTCGCGGATTAGTCTCTGCGTCTACCTCTCTGATAAAATAGAACTCTTTCATGTCAGGTGTGAAAACACCGCTAACTTCCCAACCCTTTGTTGAAACAACACCCGGCGCAAAAGGTTCTGGCGTTAAACCCGGCGGTGTTTGACCAAGGTACGGGCCTTCAAGCACTGGAGGTTCATCTTGGGCGTGGCTGCAGCTGCTCATCATCGATAGAGAAAGTAACAAAAGCGTGGTGGGTAAAATAGAGTGCATGATTTTCCTTATTCAACAAAAGCGGGTAGGATGGTTTTCGAAACCTGTTCCAGTATTGTGTCTTCAGCGTCATGGCCAGTGATCGTAACAATTAAGTCAAGGTCCGCGACCACTATAATATATTGTCCACCGCCACCCCAGGCAAATGTAGCATCATAGCTTTTGTTACCAACTGCCATGGACGTTTGATACCAAAAATAGCCGTAGCGGTAGGTATCGGGCATCCAATCTTGCGTCGGCTTAACTAGTCCGCTGGTGGCCTTGTCGAGATAGTTTGCCGGAATAAGCTGTTCACCGTCCCATTTGCCATTGTTGAGGACCACATTGCCCAATTTGAGCATATCACGCGATATCATGCTCACCTTCCAGCCCGCTTGTGGTAAGCCGCTAATGTGAGTGTCCCAGCTGTAATTGGTGATGTCCATTTTATCGAGAATTTCCTTCTTGATGAAATCCTGAGCGGTGCCTGGCACAACTGCGTCAATGACAGCCATCACCAACATTGGATTGTAGTTGCCATATTTATAGGTCTGAGATTCTGCGGTGATGGGCCCGCTATGCTCAAGAAGGGTCTGAACCAGCCCCTGACCCTGTAACGGAACGGGATTCTTCTGAAGTTCTTCCCATTTTTCTCTACTGACGCTAAGCCCTCCGTGCATGGTCAATGCTTTGTGGAGAGTGATTTTTTCTGCGCCCTCCACAAATTTTGTCGGGTCCAGGTCTTTCAGAAAACTAACCAGCGGCTTGTCCAAATCGGCCATGGTAAGATAGCCCATCTGGATAGCACGGCCAAGCGCCAAGCTGGTGTAGGCTTTAGTCGCTGACGCTTGGCCGTGAGCCAGGTTAATGCGACCGCGCAGGTAGTAAGATTCGAACAAGAGTTTGCCCTTGTGGGTGATAAGCAGGCTGTCATAGAGGCCGTGCTTACCATCCGCGATCTCCTTGGCCAGCTTAACAATCTCGGCTTTTTTGCCGCCGTCCACGCCCAGTTCACCCACCGGGAAAGCACCCCCTCTCTCCGCTGGCGCGGTGTTGATATAGGGTTTTTTCAAGAGGGAAAGGTCCCAGAATGAGATTGCGGCTTCTTCGGCTGTGGCCTCCGGCGCGCGGCGATTGTTTTCTTCGGCGCCTTCTCCAGCATTCACTGTGGCAAAGCTAGTAAAACTACTCAGGAACGTGACGATGAGTAAGCTTTTGAATTTTAGATTGATGGCCATATGCCTTGATCTCTCTCTTATTTTAGTGACATTACCCAGTTACACGACAATGGTCGTAATGAAAGAGGAGTTACGATGTATGTCGTAACTGTAAGAAACTGGTAAGAATAGGGCAATCCTAAACGTGTTTAGGGAGCCGCAAGTCGGTAAAACGTATGCGTTCGTTGTTCCTCAAAATGAGGTGAATACGAGGCGGATGAAAGTTACTTCGGCGGCAAATGTAAGGGTGAACGCGGACCCGGTGCAAGCGGTAAAGTCCCAGTATTTGGGTTGTTAAAGCGCGGCGGCAAAGCCTACACCAAGATTATTCCGAATGCCTTTTCCAAAACTTTATACCCTATCATTGAGTGTAAAGTTAACCCGAACATGCGACAACCATTCCTCTTGAATTTTAGTGTCTAGTTCCAATCCAACCAATTGACGCCGCATCTCATTGATATCACCAGAGTCCCCAATGACCGTAGGTTTGTGTTCGCCGCGTTCCCATCTAACCCAAATATCGGTCTTCTGCTTATCTGTGAAGTAAGTCCGTGATCGTCTCGCCATAATATCGCTCCATCTTTAACGCAATTGTTAAAGTGTTGCGATTACCAGTTTAATTCACACCCAAATGAGGACATTGCAGCTGGTTGACACATACCCATTTTCCATATTTTCCCAAAGAAAGATGCGGTAATGCCCCATATTTATTGGGGGGTTGCGGTAAACTGTTTTCAAGCAGCATGTTTCCTGTGCCGCTTAAGCTTTTGGGCGGGTGTTATGCTGCCGATGGCCATATCGGGCCTTTCATTATTATAAGTCCAGAGCCCGTTTGTGGCCGATAGCTGCACGGCCTTAATACTCGCAAAAAACAATCTTATTTTAACTATAAAATCTTACAATAATTAAAGCAGGCTGTTGCATGTTTGAATCGATAGGAGCGTTGAGTGTTAAATACAAGATTAAAAACTTTGGTATTCGCTGGCCTATTGGGCGTAGGCACATTTGTTTTGTCTTCTTCTATACCTTCTGCCCAAATACTTGACAGAGTCGAATGCAACGCCCCACAAAAAATTATATCAAAAACCATATATAGCGATCAAACTAAAAGCAAACTTATGATCACCTCCAATTCTGCGTTTTTGATAACGGCACAAGGTTTGACGGGTGAGGTTTGCGTATACATTCAATTAAATGGTGACAATGCCCAAATGCCAGGACCTGAGAAAGTATGCACAACCATGCAAAAAATAGATAAGCAAGTAATCTATGAAGCGGAGCGGAAAACGGCATGTAAACGTGGCAACATCAAGTCTCAGTCCATTATTGCTACAATTAATCACAATAAACAGGTGGAAAAACCAATATTTAATGTTCTAACCCTGTCTGTTTCAATATCCTAATTCTGTTTGCATGTCGGATAATCCCCCTATTTTTAGTGACGGTCTGAAGTAGACTGTTTTTAAGCAGCGTGTTTCATGTGCCGCATAATTTATTGGGCGGATGTTATGTCACAGATGGCCATATTGAGCCTTACATTATTATGTGTCCAGAGCCACCTTGTGGCTGATAACGTTACAAATACCACAAGGGATTAATGGATTAAAACACCCAATAAAGACCTCTAACGATAATTTCTGCTAATCCCCTTTAACCTCTGTTTTATGCGGTTTCAAGCTGGGATGTATCAGCAATAACATTCAAATCAATCAAACGCTGTTTGAGTACCTGTTCCGATAATGGTTTGGTTAGACAATCATCCATGCCCGCATCTATGCAAAGACGTCTATCCTTTTCATAGGCGTGCGCAGTTATACCGATGATAAGCACTCTTTTATCGCCGCCCACCTCAAGTTTGCGGATTTCTCGTGTGGCTTCGTGGCCATTCATGACTGGCATGGAAACATCCATCAATATTAGCCGTGGATGCTCGCTTTTGAAAACCTCCACTGCTAAATGCCCGTTCGCCACTATTTTGTAGGTAATATCAAGCCTGTCCAAAACGAACTTCATATATTCTTGATTTATTTCGTTGTCTTCCACAACCAATATATCAGGTTTAGGTGCGGTAGGTTGAGTAACGTTAGAAGGGGTGTCAGAAACAGTAAGGGCTATGGTTGGTTTGACGCATTCCATAGGCGAGATAGACGCACGAATTTTAGTGTTTTGTGCCCGGGAATGGTTAGGTAATTGGTGTTGCTTTTGGTTGGTTTCCACCTGTGCACTTAAATTCTGCTCAGTACTCATGCTCTTTGCTATCGTTTCGTATAATGCTGCTGACCTGACCGGTTTGATTAGATAACCGCTGGCACCTTTCTCTTTAAGGCTAAGAGCTAAATTACCCTGATCAACTGATGTGAGCATAACAACAGGAATCTCTTTAAATCTTTCGTCTGCTTTCAATTTGGCCAAAAGTTGTTCACCATTCATTTCCGACATCTGGTAGCCCGTAATTATAAGGTCAACTTTACACTTGCGATCATGGAGAAGGTCAAGTGCCATAAGTGCTTTGGAACCGCTGTCTACAGTCAAGCATTTGCAGTTCCAGTGTTTTATTTGCTTGTTAAAAATCTCTAGACTTAATGGGTTGTCATCAACCACCATCACCCTACTACCTGTAATATCAATTGGCGGAATTTCAGGGCATTCAACATTTTCAGTGACAGAAAGTGGAATTTTAATCCAAAAATTTGAACCTTTTCTAAGTTCGCTCTCTACCCCGACATGACCACCGATTAGCTTGGTGATTTCCGTCACGATTGCCAATCCTAAACCAGTGCCTTCATGGCGCCGTGTTGAAGACGAGTCAACTTGGCTGAATTTCTCAAAAATCTTGTCAACATCTTCTCTTGGGATACCAATCCCCGTATCTTCAACGCGGATTTTTAAATTGGCAACTTGATTTTCAACGCTCCCTGTCACTTCTACCAATATGTGACCTTTCTGCGTAAATTTTATGGCATTGC
>JAJFFM010000202.1 GCA_021776675.1 Robiginitomaculum sp. | reverse complement strand
AGCGGTTTTCTAGCCGCTCAATATTACCGCTCTCCATATGCTCTTTGACCATATAATAGACACTACCATCGTTAAAGACGGGACTATTGCCATAGGCCGATGTTAATTTACAGGCCAAGTCTTTGCGGTTGGCTTCGTTTTGCTCCACCGTACTATCCATTGGTCGGAAATCAGTTTTATATGCGTCCATCTGATGTAATAGCTCATTTAAACACAGGTTCAGCACCCGCATGCTTTCAGTTTGGTCATCACCGCCTTCAATTAACTCAAGAGGTGCAGCGTCACCGCCTGCACAATATTGCCGCAAATTGTTTCCCCATTCCGCAAAACAAACGGAAGTCGGTATAAATGGCGTCACACCAGGTGGAGTTTGGTCTAAGTCAGTCGGGTCATATTCAGGCTCGGCAGGGATATCTACAACAACCTCATTTTGCTCTGGATAATTTTGTTGTAAGATCATTTCCCGTAAAGCATCAGTTTGTCTCTTGGCACGTTCAGCTTTTTGATAGCCTGTCCAGACAATGCCCATAAGTATGAGGCCGCCAACGATTAAAATTACGGGGAATATTTTTTTCATGGGTTTTACCTATTTTTCTACTTCTACTTCAACTTCACCCTTAGCTTCCGCCTTTGCCTTGGCTTTGGCATCAGCGATAAGGAACACTAGATCAATACGGCGTTGGGCAATTGGGTGATAGCCGGGGCGGGCTTTGGCGTAAACATCCGTTGCCCATGTACGCGCGTCTTCGTTAAGGCCAGCTAATGCACCATAAAGGCGGTAGATAAATTTACCGCGACCAACGCTCATCAGGAAGTTTTCAAGCTCTTTGTCAACTTTGCTGTAATTACCTTTGATAGCTTGCATATACCAAGCAAATGCAATTTCGGCATTTTGGTGGCCATTAAAATTAAAGTCCGCATCGAGTTTTTCTAGCTGTTCCTTGCTCAGGGTTTCAGAGAAGTTGTTTAAAAAATGTAGCCACTCATGTGTTGACCATGCCGATGTGTCACCAACCACACCACCATCTATCCATGCCGTGCGCGCTGCATCTACATTGGTAAATGCGTCGGATTGTGGGTTCTTAGCCGTAGCAGGAATGCCGGGGCCATAAACCCAGGCCTTAAGTTCATCGCTCGTCAAAGCGTCCGGGTTTTTCACATGTAGTTCATCATGCAGATATTTGATAAAATCTTCGGTGGTTATGCTCTGGAAGGCGAAATGGTCAAAATAACCTTTGAGGAAAGCATCAAATTCTGTGCGGCCAAAACGTTCTTCCAGGAACATCAAGAAGAACTGCCCTTTGACATAGGCAACTTGGGTGAAAGCATCATCTGGGTGCGCTAAATCTGCAGGTAATTTCAAATGGGTAAGTTCTGGGCGTGCGGCACCTGCAATATCACGCTTTAGATCTTCTAGGGATAGATATTGTTCCATCAAGGCGCGTTCTTCGCCGTATAGGTCTTCCATTACCCGGTTTTCCACATAGGATGTGAAACCTTCATTTAGCCATGCATCGCGCCAAGACGAATTGGTCACAAGATTGCCGGACCAAGAATGGGCAAGTTCGTGGGCGACAACATTGGTCAGGCTTTTATCACCAGCAATTAGGGTCGGGGTCATAAAGGACAGACGCGGGTTTTCCATGCCGCCAAAAGGGAAGCTTGGTGGCAGGACGATGAGGTCGTAACGGCCCCAACGATACGGTCCGTAGAGCTTGGCGTTGGATGCTTCCATCAAAGGCGTTTCAGCAAATTCTTCTGCGGAAGCGTCTAGAATATACTGTTCTGCGTAAACACCGATATGGTCGTTGATAGCCTTAAATTTAATGTCACCTACCGCAATTGCAATTAAATAAGACGGGATAGGTTGTGGCATTTTAAAGTGGTATTCGCCGTCTGCGTCCTTGCCGCCTTGCTCAGCGCTCATAAGCGGCAGCAAGCCGTCCGGTACTCGCAATGTTGCGTCATATGTAATACGCACGGCCGGTGTGTCTTGGACGGGGGTCATGGTACGGGCGTTCAGAGCCTGTGCTTGCGAGAATAAATAAGGTTTTTTCTTGCCTGCGGTTTGCTCAGGTGACAACCACTGCAAGCCTTCGGCTGTCGGGCTTGTGCGGTAGTCGATACGAACTTTATTCATACCTTTGGAGAACGGAATGGACAACATGGTGCCAAGTACTTCGTCTTTATCGCTCAGGGTATAATCCATGGCTACCCATTTGCCAGCGCTGCCGTCTGAACTAGCAAGCCCCTGTACGGAGCGAATAGTCAGGTCTTTGGTGTCTAGCTTAAGTGTATGGGCGGACGGGTCGATGGTTTTAAAATCAATGGTTGCTGTGCCGTCGAGGATTTTCTCATCGAAGTTCACATCCAAATTAAGCGACAAATGGGTCATGCGCACTTTGTCGTAATTGGCGTAGGTGAATTTGTCGTCTTTGACGATTTTGACGACCGGAGCCTGTACTTCTGTTGTCTCGGACGGTTTGGTCGTGTCAGCAGAGCAGGCGGCTAAGCCAAGGGCTAAAACAAATGAACTGGTAATGAGGGGGGCAGATGTAAACAGACGCATATATTTCTCCAAAAATTTTGCGGACACTAGACGCCAATTCTTACTCCGTAAAGGCCTGTCACTGTAATGTTTATGAAAGCCATTTTTTATCCCATACTTCTCCCGCTACTTGTCGCACTAATGGCAATATCTTAAAAACCGATTGCGCAAATTGATATCTAGTGTCATACTTGTATTAGTAAACGCTAATATAAGGGTCGTCCGTGAACAATAATCTGAGTTGGATCGAAGGTTTAGGCCAGATTGAAGCGCTGGAAGATGCGGAGTTTGACGCAAATTTGGTTGCGGCGATGCGCCTTAACGCACCCAATATCCTTGACCGTGATATACGTTTCTCAACACCGACCTTTAAAGAATACGAAAGTTCAGAGCTATCAGGATGCGGAAAAAACTCTTTTCCTGCATTTTCCATTACGGCGGGCGGTTGTGCGCTGAACTGTGATCATTGCCAGAAAAAAATTCTAGAGCCAATGATACCTGCGACTAAACCCGAAATGCTTGACCGCAAAGTCCGAGATTTGATTCTTCTGCAAGGTTTACAAGGATTTTTGTTGTCCGGTGGCTCTAATAAGAAAAACGAGATTAATTATGACCGCTATCTGCCTGTAGTCGAACGGCTCAAACATGATCATCCCGATTTGAAAATTGCTATCCATACGGCTTTGCTCGACGAAGCTGCAGCTAAACGTATGGAAAGCGCAGGTGTTGATACCGCCATGATGGACGTAATTGGCTCTGATGAGACCATCAAGCAAGTTTATAAGTTAGACCGTCCCGTTGAAGATTTCGAAGCTACCTTGGCGGCGCTGTGTTCCACCAATATGGAAATCAGCCCTCATGTGGTTGTTGGTTTACATTACGGTAAATTATTAGGCGAAGAACGGGCGTTGGATATTGTCGCGCGTTATGATGTGCAAGCTTTGGTGCTTGTGGTGATCATGCCGTTTTATGCGAAACCGGGGACATTTACTATTCCGACTACCAATGATGTAGGTCATATCTTCCTCGAATCCCGAAAACGTATGGGCGATAAGAGCGTGCTACTTGGCTGTGCCCGCCCGCCCGGAATGCACAAACGAATTACCGATGCTTACGCCGTGATGGCGGGTCTGGACGGGATTGCATTTCCTGCGGATGGTGCACTTGCTACGGCAAAGATGATTGGCCGTAAACATACTCAAGAACATGCGTGTTGCTCTATTAAATTGGGTGCGGATAAAGCAGCTAGCACCAGCGCTACCTGTGCCGCGTAATTTGCCCAAAATTATAAAAGTTGATATAGCCATAATCGGCCTTGGACCTGCTGGTGCTAGCGCCGCAATAGTTGCCGCGAACGCTGGCTGGCGAGTAAACGCTTTTGAGAAAAAATCTGTGGCCGGGTATCCGGTTCAGTGCGCTGAATTTGTGCCTGCTATGCTTGATGCGGGCGGATTGGTCATGAGCGAAACCAGCGTACAGCGTATCCATGAGATGATCACTTATGTTGAAAGCGACGAACCTGATCTGACCAAAAATTTCTCCGGTCATATGATTGACCGCCGTGCTTTTGATGCGTCCTTGGTCGCTAAGGCGGTCGCGGCGGGGGCGACATGTACATTTGGCGTGAAACTAAAATCTGTCAGTGATGACGGCGTTCTTAAGTTTTCGGACGGGCAGGTTGTGCAGGCTAAAGTCATCATCGGGGCAGACGGGCCGCATTCGTTGGTTGGCAAAGCAATAGGCAGTGTGAATACGGATATTGTTGAGACCCGCCAACTGAGTACGACATTGAATAAGCCACATGCGGCGACGGATATTTACTTGTCCAATGAATTTCCGGGCGGGTATGGTTGGATGTTCCCAAAGGGCGATATCGCTAATATCGGTTTGGGCGTTTATCCTGCTCAGAAACATTTATTAAAATCCGCCCTCGAAAATTTGCACAAACGGATCTCGGCAACAGGGCAGGTTGGCACTGATATTATCGGCTTTACGGGCGGGGCGATTCCTGTCGGTGGTATGCTGAAAGCAGATGGTATATTAGGCGAAAGCTTGGTACTGCTGGCGGGCGACGCTGCGGGTTTGACCAATCCTATAACAGGCGCAGGCATAGCTGCGGGTGTCATGTCTGGTCGCTTGGCGGGGGAAGCACTTGTGTCGCATTTAAATGGGCAATGTGATGCCATTGATATTTACGCCGAAGACTTGGAAGACTTATTTGGCGCATCACTGACCAGAGCCGTTCTACGGCGCAAACAATTAATGGAACAAGGTGCGCGCATAGGCACATTGAGTAAAGCCGCGCTTAGGGGTGGCTGGATAGCCTATGACGATTACTGGCGTAAAGATGCCGCTTAGGAGAGTTAGAATGAAAAAGTGTACCGAGCGAAGTGAGGCAAGGGCGCCAAGGAAACCAAAAATGGCCCGTCGGCGCTTATGCGCCGCCCCGCGGAGGCGTGCGCTCTTGCGCACTGCCGTGAGCGAGAAAACAGGAGAGATTTAAATGAGTTGTGTAAAAACTGAAGGTGTTCAAACGGATAAAAATCATCTGGGTCTGGATATAAATACGCCTGAAATCATGCAACCGCGTAGTTTTGAAAATGCGCCCAAAGATCTGCGTAACGGCGGACGCGTGAAATCAAATGATGTGCTTGCCACTGGTGTTTATCTACCTAATAATAATATTCAAACGCCCAATATGACCTCTCCTGAATATGTGCAGCTCTCTACTGCTGCCGCACTGACGCTGGGACTAATGCCGGGTAGCATGTATAATTGTTCGTGCACGCGCTGTCTCAATATCCTGCTGACTTACCCCGAAGGCTGTCGTGCGAATTGCGCCTATTGTGGGCTTGCGCGTCACCGTGAAGCTGAGCGCGATTATGCTGACCGGAATTTCATCCGCGTTGATTGGCCGTCCGTGCCAATGGATCAAGTATCAGAGATCGTTGCCAAGCAAATTAAAGAAGACGGTGAAACACCGTTTCACCGTATGTGCATCTCTATGATCACCCATCCAAAATCTGACAAGGATACCTTCACAGTTTTGAAAAACTGGACAGACCATGTAAGTCCGGACGATGTTGCGATTTCTATATTGTCCAATCCAACCACTATGGTGCGAGACGACCTTGTGCATTTGCGTGATATGGGCACGGATATTTTCACCGTTGCTATTGATGCGGCAACACCTGCAATTTTCGACCGAACTCGGGGTAAAGGTGTACAATCGCCGCACACATTTAAGAAATACTGGGACACCATAATTCAGGCTAAGGATATTTACGGCGACCAGAAATTTGGCGCCCATATCATTGTTGGCATGGGCGAGACCGAATACGAAATGTTGTCGCTGATACAAAAACTTGTTGATATGGGCGGGCATTCGCATTTGTTTGCATTTTACCCAGAAGCTGGCTCTTTGATGGAGCATCTACCCAGTACACCGCGTGATCAATGGCGCCGGGTGCAGCTTGGGCGTTATCTTATCGACTATACGGGCGTCAAAGTTGAGCAAATGAAATTTGATAATCTAGGTCGTGTATCTGATTTTGGCATGCCGAAAGCAGAATTGGACATGATTATTGATACTGGGCTTGCCTTTCAAACTTCCGGTTGCCCCGGTAAATTCGCGGAAGATATTTCTGCCTGTGACAGACCATATGGTGACAGCCCCGTATCCGATATTGCGTCCTATCCGTTCAAGCCTGAGGGGGCGCATATGCGTAAAATTAGAAGCCAATTGGATATGGAAAATCCGGGCGAAAGCTATGAGCCGGGCGAAGAGTTTGACGAGTTATAATGACAAGGCCCATAATGACTAAACCGGTGCGCGTTATTGATACGGGGCTGCGTTCTGGTAGAGAAAATATTGCCCATGATCAGGCAATGATTGATGCCCATGTGGATGGGGTGATTGGTGATAGCTTTAAATTTATTCACTTTAACCCTTGCGCTCTTATCGGGCGGCACCAGGATTTGTCTCAAGAACTGAAACTTGACGCGTGCGCGCGGCTCGGCGTGCAAACCGTGCGCCGTGTGACGGGCGGGGGTGCCATTTTTTTAGACAATGGGCAGCTTGGCTGGGCGCTTGTTTGTGACCGTAGAACTGTGGGTGGTGATCTTAGTGAAATCACAGCGAAAATCTGTACGGCGGCGGCGATCGGCCTGTCCAAACTGGGTATAGATGCGCGATTTCGACTTCGTAATGATATTGAAGTGGCAGGCCAGAAAATATCTGGTACGGGCGGTTTTTTCGACGGTAATACTCTGATGTTTCAAGGAACGGTTTTGATAGACCTTGACCCTAAAACTATGATGGCAGTACTGAATGTACCTGCCCACAAGCTTAAAAAACGAGAGCTAGAAAATGCAGCGCAGCGGGTGACGTGCCTGAAAGACCTGATGGGGCGTGTACCGCCCATGGAGGAGGTTAAAAATGCATTGCTTGGCGGGTTTAAAGAATATCTGGATTTTGAATTTGAAATGTCCGAACCCGACGAACAGGTTGAAAATTTGGCCAAAGACTTATACGTTCAGGAAATCGGTACGGAGGAATTTGTGGCGGAAATAAATGAACCTAACCGAATTAAACACGTGCTCAGTGGTACCAATACCAAGGGCAATCTCTCGGCCCATATTCGTTTAGAAGGGGTTCAGAATGAACGTCTTCGCGAAGTTATCTTTACGGGTGATGTGTTCGTGACCCCGCCGCGTACTCTAATGGATTTAGAATCTTATTTGCGGCGCAAAAAACTAACAGACATAGAGGTTGAAGTGGAAGCTTTTTTCAAAGCTGCAGACATTGGTATGGTCAGCTTGCAGCCGTCAGAATTTTCAGATGCCATTTTACAGGCGGTAGGATGAAAGAGTTGCTAAAAATTAATGATGAAATTGAAATTTTACCCCCTCACCTTGTTCCTCTCCCCATGGGAGAGGAGACGTTGCCTCGTCTGTCTTTGTTAGTAACAAATTGCAATAAAGTACTTGAGTCAAACTTAGCCTCTCCTAAGGGGAGAGGCGCGCGGCAGCATGGTGAGGGGGTAAGCTCCTGTTGCGGAACAGATAAGACGAGGAAACCATGAAACTCCTAACTGTATTCCAGCATACATCTGCGGATTATCTGGGTCTTATGGAAGACCATCTTGAAGGACGGAATATCGGGTTTCGCTATTATAGGCCATTTACAGAAAGTGGTCGTGTGCCGCCGTTTTCAGAAGTCGGTGATGGGCTAGTACTGCTCGGCGGTGGGCCATGGGGCAGTGCTGGCATGGGGGGCGCCACAGGAACGCGGGATGCCCCCAGTCTGGCCGAGGAAGTGAAATTTACCCGTGCCTGCTTTATGCAGGGCATCCCCATAATTGCCATTGGCCTTGGCGCACAAATTTTGTGTCTGGCAACGGACGGGAGTGTCGAACCTGCGCCGCTCGTATTTACTTGTGACAATGCCGTTCGTGTTGATGACGATGCGCTGAACGGTTTTATGCCGGAAGAATATCCTAATCCGGTCTATATGCGCGATTACCCCGTGCCGCCTGATTACGCCAAAATATTAGCCGAGGACGGGCAGGGGCGGCCTGCCGCATTCCAAATTGGTGATAATGTGCTCGGTTTTACCGGCCACCCCGGTTTTAAGCGCGGCATGGCCGAAGACTTGGTCATGGAGTTTGAAGAGGTCCCAAAAAACACTGGCGCCATGCTGGCGGAAATGGGGCGTAGAAAAGTAGAAATAGAAGATGCACTCG
>JAJFFM010000201.1 GCA_021776675.1 Robiginitomaculum sp. | reverse complement strand
TATCTTAAGGCACATCATCCGGTTGAGTTTCTCGCCGCATCCATGAGCCTTGACATCAGCAATGTGGAAAAACTCGCCTTATTTGCCCGAGAAGCTAAACAGATGGAGGTGGAGATTGCGCCGCCGTGTGTCAATCGTAGTTTCGCCGATTTTGAGGTGGCAGCTAATTTTGAGGGTGAAGGTGGCAAAATCCTCTATGCTCTTGGTGCCATTAAAAATGTTGGCGTCGAAGCCATGCGGCATCTTGTTCAGGTACGCGAAGAGGGCGGGGCATTTCTGGATATGTTTGATTTTGCGCGCCGCGTTGATGCACATATTGTCAATAAACGAGCTTATGAAAACTTAGCTAAAACCGGTGCGTTCGATAACCTTGAGCCAAATCGTGCGCGGGTATTTGCCTCTGCGGCGGTGCTTTTGTCCATTGGTGCGCGGGCCGCACAAGAGCGCAATTCTGCTCAGGTGAATTTGTTTGGTGACGCCGAAGAAACCATGGCTGAGCCGGATCTGCCGAGTGCGGAACCATGGGGTACTGTGGCAGCTTTAGAACAAGAACTATCAGCTGCTGGATATTATCTCAGTGGACATCCGCTCGAAGAGCAAGCGGAGGCGCTCAAGAAGCGCAACTTTCTACAAATTGACGATGCAGACGGTGCATATATGCGCGGGGCAAGGGCTGTGCGCATGGCAGGTGTGCTGCACAAACGCCAAGAGCGTATATCCCAACGGACGAAGAAACGTTTTGCTTATCTGAATTTGTCTGACCCGACCGGTGAATATGAAGTGTTTGTCGGCGAAGAAATATTGGTTCACAACCGCGAAATTCTTCAGGCGGGTAATTTGTTAGAACTGCAAATTAAATTGGATATGCGTGAGGGTGAGCTGAGTATGACGGTGAATTCCGTTAAGCCTTTGTCGGGCGGTAGTGCGGCCGCGGGTCCGAAAGTCCGTGGTCTGGATGTTTATATTCGCAACGGGGAAACTCTTGAAGCGCTGAAACGCTGCGTCGCAGGATTAGAAAGTGCACCTATGAAGGCCAAGGGGAAAATGAACATCATTGTACCCATAGAAAGTGCACGAGAAATCGCCTTAAAACTACCGGGGCAATACGGTTTAGATGATACTTTTCAGGCTGCGCTTAAGGCCATACCGGGTGTAGAAAAAATCAACGAATTTTAATCCGGTTTAGCGTCTTGCGTCGGAATATTAGGGTATGATGGTCGTGCATCGCCGGTTGGAATGTTTGGATTTGATGGCTGTGCGGAACCTGTGTTGATAAGCCTCCATCCTATAGAAATAGCTTGGCGGCAACTCACATTGTTATTCCGACCTGCAGAGCCTTGGATTAAATCACAAATACGTTGGGATTCTTTATTTGGTGCTTTAACGCGACTACGGACTATTTTTCCACCGCCCAAATTACCGGTCTTAATGCCAGTCAATAAAGTCATTGTTGAGGAAATACCGCCAGGCTTTTTACCACCGTCAAACACAATAAGATATTTACGTTGTTTATGTGTACAAAAATATCCCAAACCATCTGTTGTCATATCCAAGCCGGTAATTTTACAAGAGAATGTTTCTTGGTTTTTGTTGCCATCCGGTAACTTTAATGTAGGTGATAAGGTGGGCTTTTGTTGGCCTCTTTGTTGCTGGGCGACAGCAGTATTGGCTATAAATATACTCATGATCATACTAAGAATAAGGGTTTGCTTTTTCATAATGGTCACCTCCCAATGGTTGTTATGGGCACGTTAGGACAGAATTTCCCTATAAACAAGATATAGGGGCAGTATAAAGACAGTCCATAAAACGCGTTATTTAACGTGATTTGTGGCTTGCAAGATATTTTTTACCTGTTATATACCGCGCAAATTCACAGAACGGGATCTGGCTGTTGCACGCATGTAATTAGTCTTTCCGGTGAAAGCTGACAATTCTGCCAGCTTTCTCAACTCTCGTTCGAGGCCTAACCGGATAAGGAGATACTCCATGGCACTACCAGAATTTTCCATGCGTCAGCTATTAGAAGCAGGCGTTCACTTTGGACATCAAACACATCGCTGGAACCCAAAAATGGCACCATATATCTTTGGTGCACGTTCCAATATTCATATTCTTGACCTATCCCAAACGGTTCCGCTTTTGCACCAAGCTATGGTGAAAATGCGCGACGTGGCTGCAGACGGTGGACGTATCTTGTTCGTTGGCACCAAACGTCAAGCATCTGAAGCGGTTAAAGAGTCTGCTACACGTTGTGCTCAATATTATGTCAATCACCGTTGGCTCGGTGGTATGTTGACCAATTGGCAAACTATTTCCAAGTCTATTGCTCGCTTGCGCGAGCTTGAAAGCAAGTTGGAAAATGTTGAGCAGTCCGGCCTGACTAAAAAAGAATTGTTGAAAATGACCCGCGAGAAAGACAAGCTTGAGCTTGCTCTTGGCGGCATCAAAGACATGGGTAAAACCCCTAACCTTATTTTTGTTATCGACACAACCAAAGAAACCATTGCTATCAAAGAAGCCCGCAAGCTTGGTATTCCTGTGATTGCGCTCTTGGATAGTAACTGTAACCCAGATGATGTTGATATGCCAATTCCTGGCAATGATGACGCTGTGCGGTCTATCTCTTTGTTTTGTGAATTGATGGCTGACGCTGTGCTTGACGGCATGACCGAAGGCGCAATTGCTGCTGGTGTTGATATTGGCGCGGCTGAAAACCCTGTTGAAACCGCTCTGGAAGCAGAGATAGTTAAAGCTGACCCTGTTGTAGAGGCACCTGCTAAAGAAGAAGCACCCAAAGCTGAAACTACAAAGGCTGAAACTACAAAGGCTGAAACTGCAAAAGCTGATGATGTTTCTTTGATCGACGGCATTGGCCCCGTATTTAAGAAAAAACTTGAAGACGAAGGTATCACTACATTTGCCCAAATCGTAGCATTGGACGAAGCGGCTATCACGGCCTTGGACGAAAAACTTGATCTCAAGGGTAAAGTCGTTTCAGGCGAGTGGGTAGAGCAAGCCAAAGAGCTTATGGCCGGTAAAGCACCGCGCGCCAAAAGCGACGCAGCCCGAGCTTAAAGTATTGCGCTTAAAGCACGGGTCTTGAATTAACGGCAGAGACCAACATCTCTGCCGTAAACTAACATATTTACGGAGAGTATAATGGCTACTATTACAGCCGCGCTAGTCAAAGAACTGCGCGAAAAAACATCTGCAGGCATGATGGACTGCAAAAAGGCCTTAATGGCAACTGACGGCAATATCGAAGATGCTGCTGACTGGTTGCGCGAAAAGGGTATTGCCAAAGCCGGTAAGAAGTCTGGTCGTATTGCATCTGAAGGCCTTATTGGTCTTGGACAGCAAGGCACGACATCAGCATTGGTTGAAGTTAATTCCGAAACCGATTTTGTGGCGCTTAACGAAGAGTTCCAAGGCATGGTTCGCGAAATTTCAACATTAGCTGTGACATCAAATGGTGATGTGGCGGCTTTGGCAGCGACAAATATGGCAACTGGCAAAGATGTTGCGACGTCTATCACTGATTTGATCGCTAAAATTGGCGAGAACATGAATTTGCGCCGTACAGAAGCATTGAGCGTGAAAGCTGGCGCTGTTGCGGGATATTTGCACAATGGTGTTGCTGATAGCCTCGGCAAAATCGGTGTGTTGATTGCTCTCGAATCAGATGGTGATGCAGACGCGCTTAATGATCTTGGTCGTAAATTGGCTATGCATGTTGCTGCGACGTCTCCGCTTTCGCTTAGCGTTGACGATATGGATCCTGCCGTTGTTCAAAAAGAACGTGATTTATTGTCTGCCGAAGCTCGTGCTTCGGGAAAGCCAGAAAACATTATTGAGAAAATGGTTGATGGCCGTATGCAGAAATTCTTCAAAGAATCTGTCTTGTTGAACCAGATGTTCGTTATGGACCCTGATCGTTCGGTCGCACAGGTGATTGCTGACGAAGCTAAGTCTATGGGCACAGCCATTGAAATGACTGGCTTTGTGCGCATGCAGCTCGGTGAGGGCATTGAGAAAAAAGTTGAAGACTTTGCGGCGGAAGTTGCTGCAACTCTAGGAGACACTTAAAGCGTTTCTTTGCTATACACAGTGTATCTCAAATTAATGTAAAGCCCGCGTTTATTTTAGCCATCTTTAATTTAGACGGGGGCTTTATCTTTCGTTATAAGCGAATATATGAGTCGCGAACAAGCAGGGGATATGTATGAGCACAGAACTTAAATACAAAAGAGTACTCCTGAAAATATCGGGTGAAGCCCTTATGGGGACGCAGTCTTTCGGGATTGATGTGTCCGTTACCGCCCGAATTGCCGAAGAAGTTGCCAGCGCCCACGCCAAAGGCCTGGAAATTGGTCTGGTGATCGGCGGCGGTAATATCTTTCGCGGGCTAGCGGCGTCCGAAGCCGGTATTGAACGCACTACAGCAGATTATATGGGCATGTTGGCCACGGTCATGAATGCTCTTGCTATGCAAAGTGCACTTGAGCATATCGGGCTGGATACACGAGTTATGTCGGCTATTCCTATGACTACGGTTTGCGAGCCTTATATTAGACGCCGCGCCAGTCGCCATATGGAGCGGGGTCGGATTGTTATTTTTGCGGCCGGTACAGGTAATCCGTTCTTTACTACCGATACTGCGGCAGCACTTAGGGCGGCCGAAATGGGCTGTGATGCGCTGCTGAAGGGCACCAAGGTTGACGGTGTCTACGATAAAGACCCAGCTAAACATAATGATGCCGTGCGTTATGACAGCCTATCATATATGGATGTTATCAAAGATGATTTACAGGTCATGGACACATCGGCTGTGACGTTAATGCGTGACAATTCTATCCCGATTATTGTATTTTCTATCGCAAAAAAACGGCGTTTCGAAGATGTAATGACCGGAAAAGGTGCCGGAAAAGGTATATGTACCATAATTAAGGCCTAATTCACGTATTAGAGACCGACAACAAGACTAAAGGAGCCTATGATGGCAGATTATAATTTAGCAGATATCAAACGCCGTATGGACGGCGCTATCACGGCCATGAAAAGCGAGTTTAATTCTCTGCGCACTGGACGTGCCCATACGGCTATTCTGGATAATGTTACGGTTGAGGCTTATGGCTCGCAAGTGCCGCTCAACACGGTCGGGGCAATTAATATCCCTGAGCCGCGTATGCTCAGCGTCAGTGTTTGGGACAAAGGCATGGTTGCGGGCGTCGAACGGGCTTTGCGAGAAAGTAACCTCGGTATTAACCCTGTGGTCGACGGTCAAACAATCCGTATACCAATGCCAGCACTGACCGAAGAACGCCGCCAAGAATTGACCAAAGTTGCAGGTAATTACGCCGAAGCCGCCAAAGTTGCCGTACGTAATGTGCGCCGCGACGGTATGGAAGGTTTACGCGATATGGAGAAAGGCGGCGATATCAGCGAAGACGATCACAAGCGAAGCTCTGGTGAAGTGCAAGATGCTACGGACAAGCACATCGCCGATATTGATAAAGCATTGGTGATAAAGAACGAAGAGATCATGCAGGTCTAACCTATGACTGCACCGCGTTCCACAGATAGTTTTCCTGATAACCTGCCTGATAATCTTCCGGGACATATCGCAATTATTATG
>JAJFFM010000021.1 GCA_021776675.1 Robiginitomaculum sp. | reverse complement strand
CTCTATTTTACCATCTACCTGCCAAACAATCCTAATGCTCGAACCACATCTAAAGAAATATACACTCGGTCCGGCCATTAAATGTTGAGCCTCCAAAGCACGACCCTGAACCCAAGATGTCAGTGGGTCATACAGGTCATCGTAAAACTCGTAGTTTTCATCCCCATCTTCATCCCCATCTTCATCTACGTCGCTAATGTGCATATCCAACCATTTATCCGCATCAGACAAAAACCTCGATAGGTTCGTCGTCAGGCCGTAAAGCGGACTTGGTATGCTTTGACTGATTGCATGAAATAATTCAGAAAAATCTTCGACAAACCTCGATAATTGATAGTCTACATATTTACTGTGCCCCTCACCTAAATACGCCACCGCATCGTCAGTATATTCATAGATATGAGCATTCCCGAATGTCAGGTATAATGTGCCAGAGGTAAGGCCAAACCAGTGCAAGTTTAAATCCGCATCTGAACCCCCGCCCGTCCCCCATGGAATAATGTCATCAATATTATCTAATGTAAAATGTATCAAACCAATTTTGGTCACGCACATGTTTTGTAATACTGCGTAATAACATCACTTGCCCCTTTCTTTTCCTGGCCCCTTTTTGGGACTTGTAGCAATTCTAGGGCGGGTTGTCTGTAATAAGTTTGGGCTTGGATGTCACAGGTAATTTCTCAAATATTAGAAATCTTATCCACGGTTCTGTCACTGCCCCTATATTGAAATTGTTCTGCTGCTATTTGGACGGGTTTGATATCAACTTACTTTGGCAGGAGACGGTGCGCAGGTGTTGGCGACGAGTGATGATCGTGTTGTCGGCCTGTCAGGTGAGAGCTGTTTAGCCCTGCCGTGTGTGAGCACGGGCTGGGGGTGGTTTGCGAGCAAATGCTCCTCTGCCCTAAGTGACTGGTTAGCTCGGCCATCTGAAAAACGCATTGCCGTGTGGTTTAGCCCTCACGAAATATTTTTTGCATGCTTTCTCTGGTACTCCAGTGAAGGCAAAGACCACACGGGCTGTCCTTATTGGCCCCAAACGACTTATCCGAGCACCGTTTTTGGGGGCAGGGTATTGGGTTGGCCGCAACACAAATTAAGGAGGCCCCATGCCGCGCAAACAAACATATTCACAAAGCAGAAGTAAACAATATCAGGACAAACGATATCAAAAGAAATTGGAAATGATTCACTTGAATGCAGAGCGTATGAAATTGGTGCGCTTATTACACTGTTCGTCAGGCAATCATTACACAAGTGATGCAACACGGCGTTTGATAAAAGCCAGTGGCATTTTAATCGACAAAGTGCGTGATAATTTGGAAAAATTATAAGGCGGGTTAATTATTCAACCCGCCTTGATGTTATCTTACTTAAACCCAGATTACTTAAATTCTGGCAATTGCGCTTTCATCTGTACGCCTTGCTGTTCTGCGGCCAAGGCTTTGGCGCGCATGAAGGCTTTGAACTCTGGCGAGTTTGTCAAAGCTTGCAAATCGTTCAGATTGGCTGTGGCCTCTGCGGTGACGCTAAACATGTCTTCCAACTTTTCCATGTCGGTCTTTTCGCGCGGGAAGACACGGACTTGGACTTTGGTATCCGCGTCGATCTCTGCAAGTTCTTTGGCGACTTCGAGAGCTTTCATAAAGCCGCCGATCTCGTCGACCAAACCAATTTCTTTGGCTTGCTCGCCCGTCCAGACACGACCGCGCGCAATTTCGCGCACACGTTCGATGGACAGGCCGCGGCCTTCGGCGACACGGCTGGTGAAATCTACATATATGTCTTCCATCCCGTCATACATGGCTTGGCGGTTACCTTGAGACCAAGGCTCAAAAGCGGAATAGGCCGAAGCGAATTCACCACCGAGCTCGATGGCTTCGATATTATAGCCGACCTTGGCCAATGTGTCGCGCAGGACGACCTTACCTCCGACCACACCGATGGAACCGGTTACAGTTGTTGGCATGGCCACGATCTTGTCCGCAGGGGCGGCGACATAATAACCGCCGGAGGCTGCGTATTGCCCCATAGAGATGACAACGGGTTTACCAGCCGCTTTGGCTTTGATAACTGCGTCCCATATTTGGTCAGACGCAGTGGCGGAACCACCGGGCGAATCGACACGAAACACAATGGCTTTGACCTTGTCGTTCTTGGAGGCTTTGATCAAGGCACTGGATACCGTGTCGCTGCCCATAGAGACATTATTAGAGAACGGGTTAGAGCCGTCATCAGAACCACCTTGAACAACTGCGCCTTGACCGCCGATAAATGCGATGACTGGGCCCGTGCTAGTCCCCACGCCGTAAGAAGCGACAGTTTGGAATTTAGCGTTCTTGCCGGCTTTCTTTTTGGCGTAGTCCTTTGCGTCTACGAAATGACCAAGCTTGTCCACATAGCCAAGCTCTTTAGCTTTCTCGGCGCTGTGGGGCGCATTGTCGAGAAACTCAAGGAAACTTGCTTCGGTGATATTTCTGTCCGCCGCGATATTACTGACACTGCTGTCCATGATGGACTGCAACAAAGACGTCATGCTTTCGCGGTGAGCTTCTGTCAGGGTCTTCTCGGTGTATGTATTGGCCGCGTTTTTGTACTCTGCGAATTTGATAAATTCAGGTTTGGCGTCAAGCTTCTCGAACACACCGCCGAGGAATTCTATTTCTGCCCGCATACCCGCCAGAGCAAATCCGGTGGTGTCTTGCAACCAAACTTCGTCGGCTGCGGCGACGGCCATATAGGCGGAGAGGGACGTACCTTCAAAACCTTGTGCATGGGCGACGACGAATTTACCGCCCGATTGGAAGTCTTTAATAGCCAGGCGTATCTCTTCGGCTTGCGCCGGCGCCATGCCCCAACCATTGGCGCGAATAAACAGGCCCTTGATCTTCTTGTCGTCTTTGGCGCGGTTCAGAGCGCGCACCGTCGTAACCACCGAGTTTGGTGTGCCGCCAAATATACTGGCGCCGCCAGAATGGTCGAGCATACCCTTGCGCAAATCCAGAGACAGCACAATGGCATCACCTGTGACTTTGTCTTTCTTAGAGGCGGAGCCAACTGCGGCACCGATAATCATTACGAAAAGAAGTAACATCAAAAACATGGCGACAAAAAAGCCGACAACTGAAGCAAAGAAGGAGATAAAGAACTGACGCATAAAAATTCTCTTGGTTATATTGATGGTTATTATTAATTGTTATGGGAGCACCCTTACATGCTATTTAGGGTTACGCCAAGGCATTTCTCGATAAACGATAATAAATTTACAGTGAACGGGATGGGAGTGAGAATTTACGTGCTGTAAATCGGCGGAAGAGAAAAGCTGTCATTTTGTGTGAAAAATAGATTGCAATTGGTAAATAGAGGCGATAATAAGCGCCCCTTGCCGAGCTCTGAAGAGCTTTACGCTTTTGGGGCGTAGCCAAGTGGTAAGGCATCGGGTTTTGATCCCGTGATCGTTGGTTCGAACCCAGCCGCCCCAACCATATTCTGGACATTTTTGTAATTAGTTTCATTTTTCCCAGAAATTCGTGATAAAAGTTAGTGTTTTACCCAATGTTAACCTGAGAGGGGAAAGTAAGGTGAATCAAATATTAGCCGGTAAAATAATCTTGTGAGTCAAGGACATTATTTGCATAAAAATGCAAAAAAAGTGCGTTTTGATACATCCTAACGATTGATTATGCTGAAAGAGCCGTGTAAGCGTATCCTAAATAATAACAAAGCGTGCTTCTTGAAAAGTGCGCATGAAACTTTGGGAGCTATATGTGGTGATACTTACTGCAAAAGTTAAAACGTTAGTGGCAACAGGGTTGGCTATGGTCATTCTGGTTCCGTCTACATTTGCGCAAACTTCAGATAAAGAAGCTGCGTATAGCGATTTGCTTCAAGCTATAGCGGCAGAAAAAGTTGCTTTGGCACAACAGCAGTTATTCGTTTCACAGCAGGATGTAAAAATCACTTCGCTCAATTCTCAAATTGATGGCTTGGATGCTTGGAAGGCCAATATAACACCTATGCTTGGTAAGATGGCTACTGGTATTACGGGTCTCGTCAATTCGGATTATCCATTTGAGATGGACCGGCGTATGCCAAGATTACAGTCCTTGGAAAACAGCCTTAATGACCCGGCCGCTGCGGTTGGCGATAAATACCGTAAGGCGCTCAATGTCTATAAGCTTGAGGTAAATTATGGGCAGAGTATGGAAGCCAAAAAAGGCAACCATCCCGTAAATCCGACCATTCGTGTTGGTGATGAGCGCTTTGTCAAGGATGAAAATGGTAAAGTTAAGGTAGATAAAAAAACCGGTTTGCGGGAAGAAAAATTTGATGGATCTTATTTGCGGTACGGTCGGTTGGCTTATGTCTATTTGCAAGCCGATAGTTCACAAGCAATGCGTTATGATTTGGTCGCGAAAGAGTGGGTTGATTTACCAAAGAAAAATATTGCAGACATTCGCCGCGCAGTGAAAATTGCAAGCGGGGAGGCCGCGCCGAATGTTGTTAAAGTGCCTCTTTTTCTCAATCCTTAAATTGAGTAATTTTTGAGCCTTTGGCTCGCCGGTGGTTCCTGTAGAGGATGGATGGACCGCCAAAATCGCAATGCAGGTGGTCTGCGGAGCGAACATTATTGAAACTAGATCGGAAGGAAGACATGTCGAAAATTTCAAAAATCAGGAATGTCCTGTTGGCTGGAGCGTGTGTATTGGCTGTCGCCGTACCTGCGCAAGCGCAACTGGAGCAAGCCTTACGGGTGGCCTCAAGCTCAACCGCAGCCAGTGCTGCTGCGCAACAGCGGATTGAAACATCTGATGATGATGCAGAAACTGCAGCTCGCGATTACCGAGCGGTTCTTCAGCAGATCGACAACATGAAGTTGTTCGTTGATCAACAGGATATTTATCTGCGTGGTCAAGCTGGGGATATTGAAGCTCTTAACCGTCAACTTGGCTCTGTTGAGCAAGTTAAGCGCGGCATGGTTCCGATGATCCTTTTGATGGCTGCTCGAATTGAAGATTCTGTCAATAGCGACATGCCCTTTAAGATGCGTGAGCGCCAAGAGCGTCTCGAGCGCATGAAGGCAACTCTAGCCGATCCGTCTGTTACACCTACCGAGCAATATCGTCAGGTTTTGGCGGCATACAAAAACGAAGTGGCTTATGGTCAAGGCTTGGATAGCTATGAGGGTGCTCACCCGACTAATCCAGGCGAGAAGGTCGACTATCTTATGTTTGGTCGTCTCTCATTGCTTTATATGTCTAAGGATGAGCAAGATCTTGGGTATTACGACATGGAGAGCAAGTCGTGGAAATCGGTTGATCAGAGCAATGCGTTGCAGGTTCGTCAAGCTATTCGAATTGCTAATGGTGAAGCGGCTGCAGAGATTGTATTTGCGCCAACCTTCGGTGCAAAGAATTAAAGAAAAAGGATATTTCAAATGATTAAATTATCAAAAAACTTAAAAAAACTGAGTGCCTTTTTCGTAGGTACAGTTTTGATAGCCGGATTGGCGATGCCCGCCAATGCGCAAATTACGTCTGTTGACGCATTGTTGGGTAAGGTGCGTCAAGATGCACAAACGACAAAAGTGGAAAATGACAAACGGGAGCGTGAATTTAGAGCTCGTGCAGATCAGCAAACGGCCAAGCTGGCTGCTGCGCGCAGAGAGTTAAGAACTCTTGAGGCGACTGTCAGAAGGGTTGAGAGACAATTCGATGCTAACGAACTTGTAATTGCTCGGCTAGACGGCGAATTAAATTCAGCACTCGGGGAATTCCGTGATGTATTTGGTTTGGCTCGTTCAAAGGCTGGTGAGTTTAAGGCTACGTTGGATGCGTCTTTGGTGAGCGCGGAACACCCAGGTAGAACTGATGTTTTAGGTAAAATCGCTAATTCTAAAGCTCTGCCAAGTTCCGAGGAATTGGACCAAATCTGGCAATTGATGTTGGGCGAAATTAAAGCCCAACGCGAAGTGTCAAGTTTTGAAGCAAATGTTGGTAACAGTGATAACCCGGGCGAGGCCATGCAGGTCACACGTGTTGGTGCTTTTGATGTGTTTACAAATGCTAATGGTGATTTTTTGGAATATAAAAACTCCAAAGAGCCAAATGTTTTACCACTAACATATTTGAAGAAACAGCCTGGCGGCGCTATTAATAAAGCGGCCAATGATGTTCTTGGTGCTGGCGCTGGCGATTTGGTTTTCGGACCAGTTGACCCAACCCGTGGTAGCTTACTGAAAGCTTTGGAACGTGTTCCAGATACAAAAGAGCGTGTCGATCAAGGTGGGCCAATTGGTAAAATAATTCTGCTTGTCCTTCTTGCTGGTGGTGTATTTGGTGTGCTGAATATTGTTCGCTTATTCTTGGTTTCCTCTGCAGTAAAATCTCAAAAGAAGAAAGCTCGGCCTTCCAAATCAAATCCGCTTGGGCGTGTTATGATGGCATATGATAGCGTTAAGGAAAAAGACGAGGAAGTTATCGAGCTTAAGCTTGACGAAGCTATCTTGCGCGAAAGTCCTAAGCTTGAAGTTGGTCTTAATCTAATGAAGCTTGGTGCAGCGATTGCTCCGCTTCTTGGCCTACTTGGTACGGTTACTGGTATGATAAAAACCTTCCAGGCTATGATGATTTACGGCGCTGGTGATCCGCAATTGATGGCTGGTGGTATTTCCGAAGCTCTGGTTACAACCATGCTTGGTCTAATTGCTGCTATCCCATTGCTTGTTCTTCACAGCTTCTGTTCATCGCTTGCTCGTGGTGTCCAAGGTACGTTGGAAGAGCAGTCTGCCGGTATCGTGGCGCGCCATGTTGAAAGTCGCCGCGGTTAATTTGCGGTTAGCGTAAGAGTTTGGGCCCGGCTTCGGGCGGGCCCATGAATTGCTCACATATATTCATATTTATATTGACTATAAATATATGCGAGTTTGGAACTAGTGATTAGGAAAAGGTATTGATATGCCAGAATGGTTAAATCCGAAACTAGCCTATGAGGGATTACTCGACTTTTTTGCCCAAGGCGGAGTTGTGTTAATACCGATTATGATTGTTGCTTTCATGTTATGGGCTTTCATAATGGAACGGCTCTCATATTACATGTTTGCACACGGGCCATTAGAAACACGGCTTAGAGCGGAGTGGACTGCTCGTTCTGACAAGCGTTCATGGCGTTCACGCGCAATTCGGGATGATCTTGTTTCACAAGTAAAAATGCATACAGATAAAAATGTTGGCATTGTACAGGCACTTGTCGCAGTTGCCCCGCTATTGGGGTTGTTGGGTACAGTAACCGGCATGATCAAGGTGTTTGACGTTATGGCGCTTTCAGGTTCGTCCAGTGCCAGATTAATGGCTGGCGGCGTGTTTCAGGCGACAATTCCGACTATGGCTGGTATGGTTGTAGCTTTGTCCGGATTGTATTTTTCTACTTGGTTGCCAAAGCTCAGTATTCGCGAAACTGCAAGGTTTGCGGACACATTGGAAATAGGAGAGTAACATGAGAAGACGTGTACGCCACGGCGGAGATGACGCCGATGTAGATATGACACCGATGCTCGATATCGTGTTTATCATGTTGATCTTTTTCATCGTTACCGCAACGTTTTTGGATGAAAAAGGTATTGATATTACCCAGCCACCCCCACCGCCAAACCAAGATAATCAAGATAATAACAAGCCAGCGATTTCAGTCTATGTGGATGGGAAAAATAGATGTTCTGTCGATGGTAGAGGCGCAGATTGTGAGCGCGTGGTACTAACCGTTGAAAGTCTTTTGGCTGATAAACCTGGGGCTAGCATCATTCTTAAAGTGCATGAATTGGCTGAAACCCAGTATTTGATTGGGCTTAAGGATAATTTTGACCAAAAGGGCCTGACCTCTAAGATTGAGATCATTAAAGGCTAAGTGTAATAAAATTACAAAAAAGACTTGTAAATTAGTAACGAATGTAATAGGGTAACAAAATGGCAAGACGAAGTCGCGTAGCAGTTGCAGAGGAAGACACCGAGTTGAATATGACTCCCATGTTGGATGTTGTGTTTATTCTCTTGATCTTTTTCATTGTAACTTCAGTGTTTGTTAAAACACCGGGAATTGAACCTGCTAAGCCATCGGCTGTAACAGCTGAGGCTTTGCCACCCGGCATTATTGTTGCGGTGAGCCGTGATAATGAAATTTGGAT
>JAJFFM010000003.1 GCA_021776675.1 Robiginitomaculum sp. | reverse complement strand
ATTCCAAATAATGCTCTGGACAAAAACCTTGTGCTCATAAAGTGCGATTAAGGCACCGAGCGTCTGAGCATCGAGCCGCTCTAGTAAAATAGTTGTAGATGGTCGGTTGCCCGGGAATGTTTTGTGGGGTGCGAGCGCATTTATATTTACCGCATCTAAATTCTGATTTGCAAGCTCTGCCCGCACTGTGGTTTCTGGTTTTCCGTTCATAAGAGCTTCGCTTTGTGCAAAGCAATTTGCCAGCAACGCTTGATGATGTTCGGCGCGGTTCTCATGATCGCTCAACACAGCGATAAATTCTACAGGCGTAACTTGTGTGCCTTGGTGCAATTGTTGGAAAAATGCATGTTGAGCATTCGTACCTTCATCGCCCCATACAATTGGGCAGGTTTCAGGTGTAGGCCGACTTTCCCGATCTACACTTTTGCCATTTGATTCCATTTCTAACTGTTGCAAGAAACTGGGTAATTTGCGTAAACGTCGTGTATATGGTACTACGGCTCTGGATTTATACTTTAGAAAATTAATATTCCAAATATCGCTAAGCGCCAACATGATGGGGAGATTGTTCTCAATAGAAGCTTCTTGAAAATGCGTATCCATATTCGCAGCGCCTGATAATAGAGCATCAAATACATCCGGACCATATGCCAATTGCAAGGATAGTCCGACCGCTGACCAAAGCGAGAACCTACCGCCAACCCAATTCCAAAAGTCAAATATTTGCGCAGGCCTCACGCCAAAACTTTCGGCGCCGTCACGGTTGGCAGTAACGGCAATTATATTATCGCCCGCATACTGTCCCAGCCAGTCCCGTGCAGCTTCGCCGTTCATGCGGGTTTCTTGCGTAGTAAATGTTTTGGAGACTATGACCACCAGCGTTGTAACTGGGTTAAGTCCTAGCAGCGCATCATTGATAGAGGCGCCGTCTACATTATTGGCAAAGCGGAGTTCCAATGTGGATGCGTTGTCCGCCGCAAAACCGTCCGCCAGTAAACGCGGGCCTAAGTCTGAACCGCCAATACCAATATGCACTACGGATGTGTATTTGCCTTGCGTGCGAACACCCTCCGCAAAACCTCTTATGCGGGCTTGCATGTCAGCAATTTGTTTGTTGATTGCTTTGTCATGGCTAGAGCCGCGAAGGGCAGGATGTAAGACGGCGCGGTTTTCTGTGAAATTTATCGGCTTGCCAGCAAATAAGCTCGCGCGTCTTTCTTCAATGTTATTTTCTTGTGCTAACGCCCATAGCGCTTGCATCACATCTGGTGAAATCCGTTGCTTGGAGAAATCCGTATATAGTCCACAAGTTTGATAGCTCATGCGTTCTGCACGGTTCGAATCGCTCTCGAACATGTTATCCAAGCTTGTTACGCCCGTATCTGCCAGATTTTGTAGTTTTTTCCAATTGGTCATGTGTGCGTTATACATGCCAAATAGTTAATCTTGTTTTGCCTTTTCAAGCGCTTTTTCCAAAATACCATATGTAAGTATTTGCGGTAATATTTGCGGATTTGCATTATCTGTACCAGGCGCATAAACCAAATATAAAGGTACACCAGAGCGGCCATGGCGGGCTAGCTCAGCAGCTATCACGTCATCTCTGCGGGTCCAGTCAGCCACTAAAATGACTGTATTTGTACGGGCAAATAATTTTTGAGCTTTGGGTTTATGTATTACGGAAACTTCATTAGCCTTACAAGTAACACACCAAGCGGCGGTAAAATCGACGAATACTGAATGTCCCTCTGCACGAAGTTCGGCTAACCGTGCAGGCGACCAAACACTTGATTGCGGTAGGCTGGCAAATTCTTGTTCACGTTCAGCAACGCTAAGCTCTTTTATAAGATATGCGCCCAATAATAAGCTGGCCACCAAAGTTATTTTGGCGATAAAGCCTTTAAACTTCCAAAGCCAGACTGCAAAGCCAAATAACAACATGGAACTTAGCAGGCGTAATACGCCGCCTGCGCCTGCTTGAATGCTAATCACCCAAACCAACCAAATAGCTGCAGCTAACATAGGGAAGGCAAGGAATTGCTTAAACGTATCCATCCACGGCCCGGGTTTAGGAAGGCGCCTTAAAAGCCCCGGTGCATAGGACAAAGCCAAAAACGGCAGGGCAAACCCTGCGCCTAGTGCTAAAAATACTATAATCAACATGATTGCTGATTGGGTGAAAGCAAAACCAAGCGCACCTGCCATAAATGGTGCGGTACATGGGGTCGCTACGATTACAGCCAACACGCCGGTGAAGAATGCGCCTTTTGTGCCACTATTCGAGGCCAAGCCGGATCCGGTGTTTTGTAAGCGTCCACCAATTTCAAACAAGCCGAACAAGTTAAGCGCGATGATAAAGAACAAGACGGATAATGCGCCGACTAAAACAGGGTTTTGTAGTTGGAAACCCCAACCAATGCTGGCACCGCCTGCCTTCAAAACTAGGATAATAGCCGCTAAGGCCATGAATGAAAGCATAACGCCCGCCGTATAGAGCCAGCCATGCTTACGAATAACATTGCGGTCATCGTGTGCGGCGCGGGCAAACCCTAATGCTTTTAAGGATAAAACCGGAAACACGCACGGCATTAAATTTAAGATAAGGCCACCAATGAACGCGCCGATAAGTGCCGCCCACAAAGTGATGGATGTATCAGGGTTAGACTTGGTTTTGCTTACCTGTGTATTGCTAATGCCCGTTTGAACGGAACCGTCCGCTTCAGCTACCACCACAATGCCGCGCCTCTGCCAACCGTCCTCTGTCTTTTCTTCAAAGGCCAAGACAGCCGGAACATTTTTGATACCGTCTTGCAGGCCAAGGTTAGGTTGTAATTCAAACCGTAGCCCCGTCTCGCCGCGTATAATAATTTGCTCTGCACTTGCTTCGATTAGGTCTTGTTCATAAGGGAAAAAATAAGGGTCTTTTATTGTGCTAAAATCCAGTGTGTTGCCACTTATATCGACCTGTAATGCGCCGCCCACAAGAGATGCAGAAGCCTGCAAATTCTCGGGCTTAGGTGCGCGTTTTATAGTGCGTTCAATATTGGCTGACCACCGTGCGTCTTTTACGGGTTCACCAATAACTAGGGATAAGTCCAGCTCAGCCATTTCCGGCAAACATACCTCATAACAAACAAGATAAGAGGCTTGTGCTTTGATGGTAATAATCTCGCCGAGTTTCGCATTTTCGGAAATATGCACTGGCATAGGCAGGAGTAAACGGTCTTCGAATGCATAGTTAATAATCGGGCCCGTTTTAACGATTTCCGGCAAGGGCCAAATGATATCGCCAATATTAAGGGTGTCCGGTATTTCCCAATGCATTTCCGCAGGCTCGCCCGGCCCGCCCGCATTGCGCCAATAAGTATGCCAGTGGGGTTCTAGGCGCATGGATAATGCAATAAAAATATCGTCGCCCGGGGCTACTGTATCATGGCTGGTGACTAGCTGTGCCACAGCCCGTCCGGACTTAACAGGAGCAGACTCCGCCGCATACACTGTAGGTGCAAACAAAACGGTACAAATAACCACACATATAAATAAAAAATTTCGCATGAAATGTCTCTACACGGCCAAAGTTAAATTACAAAGCACGAATGAAGCATATCACGATAAAATGAAAGGGGGGTGAGGAGGAATTTTGGCCTACTCTGGTGGTATTTGTTCCGTAATGATACCGTCATTGCGGTTATCCCGTTCTGCTTTGTTTGATCCAGATTGATAGCCAAAATGGTAAACCGCGCTTATTATTAAAAGTACGAGCATAACCGCAGCCCAAATCGTGTAGATAGTGGTGTACTTTTTGTGGGGGTTTTTCCTACTCCTAGCGGTAAGCGTTAAAACGATAACAATAGCCAGTCCAATAAAACTCCAAAATAAATACGGCAAAGTAATTTCCTAACTATCCACATCCGCATCAAGTGCATTTGCGATGATGAAATCCCGTCTTGGCTCGACCACGTCACCCATGAGCTTTGTGAACAAATCATCGGCCCCGTCTGCTGTTTCCACGCGAACTTGCAATAGGGAGCGCGCGTCAGGGTCGAGGGTGGTTTCCCAGAGTTGATCCGGGTTCATTTCGCCGAGACCTTTATAACGTTGGATTTTATAACCTTTGCGGCCACCTTCGAATATGGCATTTAGGAGCGCGGCGGGGTCGTAAATGTCTATGGGCTCAGCATCACCGCGCCTAAATTGTGCGGGAGACCCATATGTTTCTTCTAAAGCCCCGGCCATTTTATGGAGACGTCTTGCATCGGCGCTATCGCGGAAAGAAGGGCGTAATTCAACGCGCTCGGCAACGCCGCGCACTTCGCGCCGCATGACCAAAGCACCATCTTCATCAAAGCGGCCTTCCCAGCCGTCTTCGCCTTCATCGGCAACTACATCCAACCGCTTTGCGGCGGCTTTGGCTTCTGCCTCGCCAGCACCAGCTCCGAGAGCACCAGAGATAGCTAATTGTGCCAATACTGTATCCGAGGCTTTGGATTTTAGGCGGTTAATCAGAGCTTGGATTACAAGGGCTTCGCTAGCGACACGCCTTAAGTCCTCGCCCGCAACCACCGCGCCGCTGCCGAGTGTCAATACGGCGTCCGCAGATCCCATTTCGATTAAGTAAGAGGAGAGTTCTTCTTCGTCCTTGATATAGCGGACGGATTTACCCTTCTCGACCTTATACAGTGGTGGTTGAGCAATATAGAGATAACCACGTTCGATGAGTTCGGGCATTTGGCGATAGAAAAATGTCAAAAGCAAAGTACGGATATGGGCGCCGTCCACATCGGCATCGGTCATGATGACGATTTTGTGGTAGCGTAATTTCTCAATGTTAAACTCTTCGCGGCCAATGCCTGTGCCGAGCGCCGTAATCATAGTGCCTATTTCTTGCGAAGATAACATGCGGTCAAAACGGGCGCGTTCTACGTTGAGGATTTTACCTTTAAGCGGCAATATGGCTTGGTTTTGACGGTTTCGGGCCTGCTTGGCAGAGCCCCCCGCGCTATCACCCTCCACTATGAACAATTCGGATAAGGCTGCGTCTTTTTCCTGACAATCGGCCAATTTACCGGGCAAGGAGGCGATATCCAGTGCCGATTTGCGGCGGGTTAGATCGCGAGCTTTGCGGGCGGCTTCGCGGGCGGCGGCGGCTTCGATGATTTTCATCATCACTTGCTTGGCCTCATTGGGGTTTTCTTCAAACCATTCGTTTAATGCTTCGCCCATGACACTTTCGACAATGGGGCGGACTTCGGAGGAGACTAATTTGTCTTTGGTCTGGGAGGAGAATTTTGGGTCGGGCACTTTTACAGACAACACACAAGTCAGGCCTTCTCTGGCGTCATCACCGCTTATGGCGACTTTTTCTTTTTTCGCTGCGCCGGAACTGGCGGCGTATTTATTCACCGCCCGTGTCAAAGCCCCGCGAAAGCCTGCCAGATGTGTGCCGCCGTCTCGTTGAGGAATATTGTTGGTAAAGCAGCGCACATTTTCACGGTAACTATCATTCCACCACAAAGCGGCTTCGACTGAGACACCACCTTCGCCCTCTTTCATGACCACAATCGGTTTTTCCAATTGTGCGACTTTGTTAGCATCAAGATGGCGCACAAATGCTTCGATGCCGCCTTCATAATAAAGCTCTGTGACAATAGGCTCTTCGCCGCGTTCATCGGACAGTTCAATGCGCACACCAGAGTTTAAGAACGCCAATTCACGCAAGCGGCGTTCCAAGGTCTCGCGGCTAAATTCTATCATAGTGAAAGTATCTTCGGAAGGCATGAAGCGAACTTGGGTGCCTGAGAGAGGTTTGCCGTCGACCTTTCCGTCTATTGGGGGCGCGTCGCCTGTGATTTTCAGGGGAGCAACTGCGTCGCCGTGAGCAAACCGCATTTCGTGCTGTTTACCGTCGCGCCATACGGTCAAATCAAGAGTTGAAGACAAAGCATTGACCACAGACACGCCGACACCGTGCAGGCCGCCGGAGATTTTATAAGAATTGCTATCAAATTTACCCCCTGCATGTAGTTGGGTCATAATGACTTCGGCTGCAGAGATGCCTTCCTCCGAATGAATAGCCACAGGAATGCCGCGCCCATTATCCCGAACGCTGGCTGAACCATCCGAATGCAAGGTCACAAACACAGTGTCGCAATGTCCGGCCAAGGCTTCATCGATAGAATTGTCGACAACCTCATAGACCATATGATGCAGGCCGGAACCATCATCCGTATCGCCAATATACATGCCGGGGCGTTTGCGCACGGCATCTAGCCCTTTTAAGACCTTAATGCTATCCGCGCCGTATTCTTCATTATTTGGGGCCTTATCAGCCATAATATTCCTCAAGTCTTCTAGAGTGTGTCACCCTTAATAAATATGGGTAGTTCTACATAATTTTTAGGGCACACCCCAAGGATATACACTCACTTCATTCAGGTGCCCGAATCACCTATTGTTTATAGGATAATATAGGGGAGGTTTGAGGGAAATGCACGAAATTATACATATCAATATGAGGACTGCTCTTCATTATTGACGCTCCAATAAGGTAAGGGTACAAACTACTATTAAGATTGGTGATGAGCGCAATGATTATGTTTTCAAGCAAAACGACTAAATTCCACAAGCAGGTTTGGGTCATTATGCTTTTTTCGCTTTTCTTCAGTAGCCCTTCCTTTAGTCAGCCGCCAAACAAATCTGAACGCGTCCCTTGGAAGCCCCCGCTAAAAGGGGAAGCCCCTGCATTTAGAAATACGGATTGGAGGCCTAGCTACCATGTACCGAAAGGGTGGCGTCCTCGTTATTTTCACTATGAAACTCGTTACCGCCTTGTTGAAACTTCATACTTTGGACCTGTTATCGAAACATTTGCAGACGGGACTGCGAGTTGGATATCACGACCCCTTAATCATAAGTTTGATAAAACGTCTCCCAGTTGCATAAATTGGGTGTGGAGTGCTGATAAACTGCCGACTATTACAAAATCTGAGACCACGTTTGAAGGAGATGATTATGCGCTACGTGTTTATGTCTTTGGTCGACTTGAAAATGGCAAAAGCTATGGTTTCACTTATGTTTGGAGCCAAGAACACAAAAAGGGCGATATATGGAAAAGCCCTTATTCAGACAACAAAATTATGTCACTTCGCTCAGGTGAAAACCTTACGGACGAACTCATCTACGAATCAAGAAATTTAACCAAAGATATTAAGCAAGCACTAGGTGCTATTCCTGTAACTATAGCAGGAATCGCTATTATGACGGATAGTGATGCATCTAACACTCTGGCAAAGGCACGAATAAGTCCCATTTCAGTTGGTGCGTGTAGGTTGATTTCATAACAATTTTTTTTACCTTCCTTATCTTTGTAAGTGGCAGAGTTAGGTGAAATAATTTGATGCTATGGTTGCAAAAGAGTGTTCAAAAATGGAAACATTACTTGCAACAAATTGAGACTATTAAAATGCCTATATGCACAAGTATTTGCACCTGCTTAGTAATTTGGATGGCAGCCCTTTCCACATGGGTTGCCAAGTATTTATAGATAAACCCAATATGTTATCTTTGAGTTTGATTCCAAGACAAAGATAGCTACTAGGAAAAATAACTGCCTAAATTGCCTCACTGAGAGGTACATTTGTCTTAATATTGCCAAATGACTTAGAAAATGCTAAAGATCGTTTGTTAAATTAGTTCAGGGCACAGACAAATAATTAGCAGTCCTGTAAAAGGTAAAAGAGACTAGCTATGCAGAAAACTTTAATTTTATTATATGGAGTCGGATCATATTTTGTGGGCGTTATTGGCTTAGCATGCATTATTTTGGCTTTGGCTGGATTGAGGCCATTCGGGTTTCTGTTAGAGGAACAAAGTACGGGGCTTCATCCTGCGCTTTGGAATAGTATTCTCGTCTTTATTTGGGGAGCTATTCATACGGGTATGGCGCGGCCTAAATTTAAGCAATGGCTTACGAAAATCATCCCCGAGGCAACGGAGCGTTCTAGCTATATTTTAGTGGCTGGGATTACCAGTGTCGCATTGGTCGGATTGTGGCAGCAAGTTCCGGGTCAGATTTGGCATATCGAGCAAACCAGTATCGCTTATTTACTCTGGGGGATATTCGTTTTCGGTTGGGTTTTTCTACTCGGCGCCACATTTGCAATCAATCATTTCGATTTGTTTGGATTACGGCAGGTAATGTTAAACTTTAAGAACGCTGAACGACCTCCCCTAGAGTTCACCAAACGGGCTATGTACAAATATATCCGCCATCCGATACAAACGGGTGTTTTGATAGGGGTTTGGGCGACGCCAACGATGACATATACACAGATACTTCTAAGTATCGGTTTCACTGTTTATATATTTGTCGGTTTATGGTTTGAAGAACGTGATTTAATCGCTGAACACGGCGAAGGTTATTTACAATACCGCAAGGAGACAGGCAAAGTACTTCCTAAATTCGGGAAATAGTGATAGAACGGGCGTGCGCGCCATCAAATAAATAATATCGGTGACAACATGGGTCGTAAAATCGCCCACCCGCTGGCGGTGGAGGGTAACCGCCCGCCGCGCACTTTTTTCCAAGGCTTTGGTTTTCTAAGGCTTTGATTTTCTAAGTCTACGGGTTTTTTAGGCTAAAGTACCTTAAAATTAACCCGCCGTTAAGCACTTTAACAAGAATTAACGCTTGCCTTAATATTGCCTTATTTGCGCCCTGTTTCGGCCAAGAAGCGGTGGCATGTAGTTTTTACTGAACGGAAGGTTTAACAAAACACGGTTTGTAGCCCCCCCCAGCCACCGGGTTTTGGCCTTCCGTTTTTCCCACGTGCCCGAAGGAAATACCTTTAGGTGAAAAATGCGGGCCCTGTCGCTCCCACCGACAGGGCCTATATTTTTGGAGCTTTCTTTAGTCCGTATTATTTACCCGCGTTAATTTACACGCCTTAACGTCAGGTTTATGCGCCCGCCCATGGGGACGATTGTGCTTTGGCCGTAAAATATTTTATCGATACCGTGATAACATTTGCGCGCTTCGCCTGCGAGTACAACAACGTCTCCGCTGGAAAGTTTTAGGCTGTGGGTTTTGCCGCCGCGCTGTTGCCCGCCCAATCTATATCTGGCCGGATCACCGAGGCTGATAGAGACAATGGGTGCATTTAGGTCGTGCTCGTCCCTGTCCACATGCATGCCCATTTTATTGCCCTCTCTGTACCAGTTAATCAAGCAGGCCTCAGGTGGCATAGGGTAGTTGGTCAGCTCGTCCCATATATCCAGCAAAGCCTTAGGCATAGGCGGCCATGGCTTTCCTGTCTTGGGGTGTAAGGGTTCATAGCGGTAACCTTTGATATCTGCGACCCATCCCAACGGTCCGAAATTACTGCCGACTACGGAAATAGGCACGCCCGTGCGCGGCATGTGCCCTTGGAAAAACGGTGCGTCGCCCCTTGCTGCATTTGTAACTGCTTCAAGTAATTCTTTCTGGGCAGTGCGGTCAAAATATTCAGGCAGGTATTGAAAGCCGCTTGGTAGGTGTGTTGTCATACCTCTTCATAAGGCAAATAGCCTTATAAGTGGAATTGATTATTTGATAACGTCCGAAAATGGCTTGTAAATACTCATAGTATTGTAAACACCCATAGTATTGCACGGTACTTAGCGCGGAAATGCACACACTTGGTCAATATAGCCATCATTATCATCATCGCGGTCGCCGAAAGTTTGTGGGTCGCAATCTTCGTCATGACCAAGACTATCACACACTTCAACATTGCCTGGATAGCGATTAGCATCACGATCATCACAATCGCTACCGCCGCACTGTATTGAACTATACCCATCACCATCACGGTCAGACAGAGTGCCCTCACAGCCTTCGGGTACACATTGATAATTCTGTAAGCTCCTTACTGACGTACAGGACTGGCCGCTTGGGCAAGGGGGGGTGCCTGCTTCACAGCCGAAACTATCGGAACGCGCGCCGCCGGGCACACAGCGCTCGACGCCATTACATGGATCACTATCCGAGCATTGGGTATCAGAGGCGCAGACTTGGGCAGATGCATATGTTGCACCAAATACCAAACTGCTGGCTACAAAAAACAAGGTTGAAAAAACATATTTCATATAAGAAAGCTTCATTCGCAAGTCCCCGCCGCTGGATTTAGCCGTGCTGAGTTATCATCACAATCATTGGCGTTTAACGACATACCCGCCAAACCGCCTCCTGCTGCGCAGGCTTCAACGCGCTGCTCAGGGTCGCCAAACCCGTCCCCGTCTGCGTCGCGGTACACCGTAATAGTGACACCTTCATCGACGGTGCCATTGCAATTGTCATCCTTGAAATTACACACTTCATTTTGGTTCGGATGAATACCGGGGTCACTATCATCGCAATCTAGTAGGGCAACTGAGCGGCCGCTTGGTCGATTAGCTGTCCGCCGCCGCCGTAACTCCGCATTTGCTGCGGCAATGCGTTTTTGATTTTCCAAAGCATCGCGAACCGCTTTGCCGCGTTTGGCGCTGATATTGTCGAACAACGAAACGACCGCTGGATTAGCTAAATTGTTGGGTGGTTGTATGGCAGGTACTATCAATGCACGTTGTGTTGGAGGTAAATTAGTTGGTGCCTTAGTAGTAGGTGGATTAGGCTTAACAGTCATCCGTGGTGGTTTTATAGCAACTGGCTTTGCGATAATGACTGGGGTCTTTTTTCGTGTAATACTCGGCGTTCTTGGTTTGGTAAGCTTGCGCGGCGGTACAACCAATACTGGTTTGGGTTTTACTTGATTGATTATTCTTGTGACATTGGGTTTTTTTACAAAATTCGTTATGCCGGAAACACAACAAGAGCTTGAAATGGCTTTTGGCACTATATTTTTAAGATAACATTGGGCTTGTGCGGTTGGGTTTTTTAAGCTCGGCTTAACTTTTGCTTGGAACGTCCAGGCCTTGCAATTTTTGTCAGCGTTACATGCTCTTTGACAACTTTCAGGCTTCGGTGAAAACAGGGTAAGGCTTTTATAGGTACCGCCAGGCAAAGATGTGTTTTGCATATGAGAGGGGTTATCGGCAGCTTTAGTCTCTAAGCCCACAAACATGATCGCGGCCACAACAACTATGAATGCTAACAATTTATACATACAACCCCAATATCACTCGTCATTATACGGTGTAAGTGTAACATATACATGCTTGAAATGCAAGTAGGCGTTCTATGTCGAGCCATAGTTAAAAGGCTTAGTTGAGTTATTTAATTATAGGCTCGATAGTTGTGGGGAATCGAATGTATGGATAGCGGGTGCACCCAAGTCTTTGACCATGACATGACATCCCCTCCCATGACATCCCATCCCATGATATGCCAGACCACGGCAATCGGCTTTTTGTCGTGCTATAGATATCCCCCAGATACAGGCATGCGAATAAACATCATATCATAGCCAGGTTCGCGTAGTTTCTCAACCAGAGGCATAAAAGCTTATGATAAAGCGGTTTTAGTAAAAAACGCATAAAACCCGTGAAATTTGTAAAAAAATCCACAAAAAACCGCGACAATTTCGCCAAAACCCTTGCAGGGAGGATTCCAAGCCCCATATGGGCTGAGAAGGGTGAAAACCCATTAAGCTATTTATTAATAACAATTCGCGGCCCAAATACAATAATGGACATTAGATGCCGCTTTAAAGGAGAAAGATTATGGCTAAAGTCATTGGTATTGATCTAGGAACGACAAATTCCTGCGTCGCAGTTATGGACGGTGGTAAACCCCGTGTTATCGAAAATGCAGAAGGCCAGCGCACGACCCCGTCCGTTGTTGCTTTCACTGAAGACGGTGAACGTCTGGTTGGACAACCTGCACGCCGCCAAGGCGTGACAAACCCTGATCACACATATTACGCTATTAAGCGTCTTATCGGTCGCCCGTTTACGGATCCGATGGTTAAGAAAGACGCCAAACTCGTTCCTTACGAAATTGTCAAAGGCGAAGGCGGCGATGCATTTGTTAAAGGACGCAAGAAAGCTCTTTCCCCGGCTGAAATTTCCGCCATAATTTTGCAAAAAATGAAAGCAACTGCGGAAAGCTTCCTCGACGACAAAGTGACCCAAGCGGTTATCACTGTTCCTGCTTATTTTAACGACGCCCAGCGTCAGGCAACTAAAGACGCCGGTAAAATTGCCGGTCTCGAAGTCTTGCGTATTATCAACGAGCCAACTGCTGCGGCATTGGCTTACGGCATGGATAAAGAAGACGGCAAAACTATAGCCGTTTACGATCTGGGTGGTGGTACGTTCGATGTCTCTATTCTTGAAATCGGTGACGGCGTGTTTGAAGTGAAAGCCACCAACGGCGACACATTCCTCGGCGGTGAAGATTTTGATATGCGTATTGTCGAGTATTTTGCAGACGAATTTAAAAAAGAAAACGGCATTGATCTGAAGTCAGATAAACTTGCCCTTCAGCGTCTTCGCGAAGAAGCTGAGAAAGCCAAAAAAGAATTGTCATCTGCGACTAGCTACGAAGTCAACTTGCCGTTCATCACGGCTGACGCGTCTGGCCCGAAACATTTGAACATGAAATTATCGCGCGCTAAATTAGAAGCTCTGGTTGACGATCTTGTTAAACGTTCTATCGCGCCGTGTAAGAAAGCCCTCGCTGATGCTGGCCTAAAAGCCGCTGATATTGATGATGTAGTTTTGGTTGGCGGTATGACCCGTATGCCAATGGTGCAAGCAGCAGTATCCAAGTTCTTTGGTAAAGACGTCAACAAATCTGTGAACCCGGACGAAGTGGTTGCCATGGGCGCCGCTATTCAGGCTGGTGTTTTGCAAGGTGATGTTAAAGACGTATTGCTCTTGGACGTGACGCCATTGTCTCTCGGTATTGAAACCGAAGGTGGCGTGTTCACTCGCATGATTGACCGCAACACAACTATTCCGACCAAGAAATCACAAGTCTACTCAACTGCTGCTGATAACCAGTCCGCTGTGACCCTTCGTGTGTCTCAAGGCGAGCGGGAAATGGCTGCGGATAATAAACTTCTTGGTCAATTTGACCTGGTTGGTATCCCGCCAGCACCGCGTGGTCTGCCGCAAATCGAAGTGACATTTGACATTGATGCTAATGGTATCGTCAACGTGTCTGCCAAAGACAACGCAACCGGCAAGGAACAGCAAATTCGTATCCAAGCCTCTGGTGGTCTGTCTGATGCGGACATCGAAGCTATGGTTAAAGACGCCGAGAAAAATGCTGATAGCGACAAAGAACGCCGCGAATTGGCTGAAGCTAAAAACCAGGCTGAAGGTCTGGCGCACAAGGCTGAGAAAGACTTGGAAGAGCACGGCGATAAGATCGAAGAAGATGACCGTGAAGCTATCAAAGTTTTAATCACAGAAGTTCGCGAAATCGCCGAAGGTGAAGACAGTGCAGCTATCAATGAGAAATCTGCAGAGTTGACTGCCGCCGTTATGAAAATGGGTGAAGCCATTTATCAAGACGCTGGAGGAGATGCAAGTGCTGGCGAAGACGGTGCAGACGCACCGGAAGCTTCTGACGACGACGAAGATATTGTCGACGCAGAATTTGAGGATGTCGACGAAGACAAGTCGTAATTCCATCTGTCTCGTAAAAATTCCCCGCCGCACACTCAGCAGAGCCGTGCGGCGGGTTTTTTGTAGATACCGATATGATCAGTAAAACCCCACCCGAATTTGGCTATTATGCTTTGCCCGCGAAACGTGAAGCACTGCGCAAGCGTGCCGATAAATTTGCGTCCACTCGTATTGGGCGGCTTGGCATATCACTGTACCGCAAGCAAGCGTTCAAAGGCCTGTCGGGTCCATTTGATATACAGGTGATGCCAGGCGTCAATGCGCGACTGTATCCGCGTTCCAATCGCTGCGAGAAACGCGCATTTGCCGGCGTGCAGATATGGGACGCCGAAGAACGGGCTGCATTATCTGACGCTTTGGACACCAGCAAGACCTCGCCATTTGTGTTTTTGGACGTGGGTGCTAATGTTGGCCTCTATAGTTTAATCTTGGCTGGCTATGCCAAAGGGGCGAAAAAAAATATCCGCATAATGGCGTTTGAGCCTGATCCAACCAATCGGGCACGACTAGCCTTTAATATCAAAGCTAGCGCCGCTAATATCCAAGTTCTGCCTTTTGCGATATCTGACAAAGACGGCGAAGGCTTTATGGGTGGTGGTGTTACAAACCGCGGCGAGGTTAAGCTTCTAGAGAATGAAGTTGAAGACGATATTATTCAAGAAGGCAATGTTGAACAAAATCATCAACCCGTCCAGATTAAAACCCTATACGGCGTATGCGAAGAACAAGGTTTGTCCCGTATAGACGCTATGAAAGTCGATATTGAGGGTCACGACGAACGCGCGTTAAGCGCATTTTTTGAACATGCACCGAAATCATTATGGCCGCGTCTGCTTATATTAGAGACGGGCCGCGAACAGACCACGTCTTTGCTTGAACTTTGCACAGGGCACGGATACACAATCACAAAACGCACAGGGATAAATTCTATCCTCGTGCTTAATCAATAACGAGGGCAAGATGGCCACGACGAAACGCGATTATTATGAAGTTCTAGGCTGTGTGAAAACGGCAGACGGTAAAACCCTGAAATCGGCTTACCGTAAATTGGCGATGGAATATCATCCTGACCGCAATCCGGACAAACCGGAAGCTGAAGCCAGTTTCAAAGAAATAAATGAAGCTTATTCCATACTGTCCGACGAACAAAAACGTGCTGCATATGACCGTATGGGCCACAGCGCATTTAGCCAAGGCGGTGGCGGCGGTGCTGGTGGCGGCTTCCATGATTTTTCCGACATTTTCTCACAAATTTTTGGCCAACAAGGCGGCGGTGGTTTTGGCGATATGTTCGGTGGCAATCAAGGCGGCGGACGTCGTACGGTTCGCGGTGCTGATTTACGCTACGAGATGGAAATATCGCTCGAAGAAGCTTACGCGGGCAAAGACCTTGAAATCAATGTGCCAATTTCCGAAGACTGTGATGGTTGTGATGGTTCTGGTGCCGCTGAAGGCGCTAAGGTTGAAACTTGTTCTACCTGTGGCGGACAAGGTAAAGTGCGTACCCAGCAAGGCTTTTTCACGATGGAACGTCCATGTCCGCGCTGTGGTGGTCAAGGCGAATATGTATCTGATCCGTGCCGCAAATGTGACGGTACTGGACAAGTACGCGTCGACACAGAACTCGAGGTCAATATCCCTGCAGGTGTTGAAGACGGTACCCGTATCCGCCTAAGCGGGCAGGGCGATGCTGCTCCGAAATCTGCGGGTCCGCGCGGGTCTAAAGGCGATCTTTATATATTTATTTCTGTCGCGCCCCATGATTTATTTGAACGCGAAGGTCCGCATCTGTTTTGTGAAACTCATGTGCCAATGACCTGCGCTGCGCTCGGCGGTGAGGTGGAAATCCCGTCCATAGACGGTGGCCGCACCAAGGTCAAAATCCCCACAGGGTCGCAGTCAGGCCGCCGTATGCGCCTACGCGGTAAAGGTATGAGCGTGCTGCGCTCAAACCAGCGCGGCGATATGTATGTAGATCTAATCGTAGAAACCCCAAGCGGGCTTAATGCGCGCCAAAAAGAACTTATGGAAGAGTTTCGTAAAGAAGGCGGCGACGAAAGCTGCAGCCCGCAAAGCGCCAGTTTCTTGGATAAAGCGAAGAGTTTCTGGGCTTCAGTTTCTGGTGGGGATTAATATCCCCAAAATTGATCCACAAAACTTTTCTTGGGAATCAATTTTAAGAAATGAAGCCACGGCGCTGCGAAGCAAGTACTCTTGGGGTGCAGTGGCGCTAATTTGGTGGATTAGATTTGTCTAAGTTTACAAAGTAAAGCTTCATTGCGGTTTACCGTAGTTGGTGTAAATGTTTGGATGATGCCATAAGTAAATAAATATAGGCGGGAGCATGGTTGTTTTAAAATGGATTGGTTTAAGTGCTGTTGGCCTTTATTTGATTGCTTTGGTAATTGTGTATCTTACTCAACGCACATTTATGTATTTTCCACCCTTAGAGCCTATCCCAGACCCATTTTTAGAACAACGTGATGAAACGGTTTTACCGATCTCTATAAAGGATATAGGTGAAATCAAGTCTATTTACAGTCCACCGCCTACTGAAAGTGCAACAGTTATTTTGTTCATGCATGGAAATGGTAGTGCAGCCTATCAATACACAGAACATTTTGACGCATTCAAATCTTGGGGTGTTGGGTATCTTGCTGTGGAGTTCCCAGGCTATGCTGGCAACCTAGGCAAGCCTAATGAAGAGGATGTTTTACGCACTGCTTTGGCAAATTACGACATGCTTATAAGTATAGGTATAAAGCCCAATAACATAATCATTTACGGTGATAGCCTAGGCGCTGCCTGCGCCGTCCATGTATCAAGTCAGCGTGATGCTGCGGGGCTTATTCTATCCGCACCGTTTTTGTCCATGCAATCCATGGCAAAAAAACAGATGCCGTGGTTTCCTACATCTTTGTTGCTTAAGGATAAATACCGTTCAGATTTAAAAATGCCAGAAATTGCCGAACCATTATTGCTGTTGCACGGCGATGCAGACGAGTTGATACCGCACACACAAGGCAAGGCTTTATTCGACCTACACCAAGGTGAGAAACAATTCATCCTCATCAAAAATGGCCAACACTATATGTGGAACACGGAAATGCCAGAGCACATTAAAGCCGCGATAGATAGTTTCGTACGTTAAAGTTTCCCGTGGCAGTGTTTGAATTTTAGGCCGGATGCGCAGGGGCAGGCGGCGTTTCGAGCTATGCGGCCATTTTGGGCTATATAAGCTTCTATATCGAAACCTTGTGTCCCATTTGTTGGCTTTTGTGCCAACATGTCTTGCGGACTACGTGCCATTGGTGCGTTTTGGGGCGCGGCCATAGGAGCCCGTAGATCAGGATGTGATTCGGATGTATTTGCGAAAATGTCAGGATTGAAGTCTGCATAATCATCCGCATTGAAGGCTTCCTCAGGAGCTGGCTCTTGTGGGCGGGAATCAATTTGCAAATTCATCAACAATTTAGTGACGCCCTCGCGTAGATTGGTCAAAAGTGCGTCAAACAAAGTAAATGCTTCGGATTTGTATTCGTTCAATGGATCGCGCTGGCCGTATGAGCGCCAACCAACAACAGATTTAAGATGGTCCAAATGCTGCAAATGTTCACGCCAATTTGTATCGATGACCTGCAGCAGAACTTGTTTTTCAACTGACTGCATAGTCGGCCTGTCAATTTGACTTGTGCGCTCATTAAAAGCTTTGTCAGAGGCTTCTTTGAAGCGCTCCAGCATTTCTTCATCGGCTATACCTTCTTCCGCCGCCCAGTCCGCGAACGGTAATTGCAAACCCATCAGGCGTTCGGTCTCGGTGGTTAGACCTTCGATATCCCATTGTTCTGCGTAAGCTTTTTTCGGCACATGGGTGCTTATAAGGTCTTCGCAAATATAATGGCGCATATCTTCGACTACATCCGACACATCATCATCGGTCATAAATTCTAGGCGTTGCTCGAATATGGTTTTGCGCTGGTCGTTTTGTACATCATCGTATTTCAGCAAATTTTTGCGAATGTCAAAATTGCGCGCTTCAACACGAACCTGGGCGCGCTCAACGGCTTTGGACATAAAGCGGTTGGTAAGGCTCTCGCCTTCTTCCCAACCCATTTTGCCCATCATGGTTTTGAGACGGTCACCGCCAAAAATTCGCATGAGATCGTCTTCGGTGGAGATATAAAATTTAGAACGCCCCGGGTCACCTTGACGACCGGTACGGCCACGGAGTTGATTGTCAATTCTGCGGCTTTCATGGCGCTCTGTACCCAGAACATAAAGCCCGCCAGCGTCCAATGCTTTTTGTTTTAGAGCATTGACTTCGACAGTAAGTTTTTCAATGCGAGCATCGCGCTGTTTATCGGTTTCGCCGTCAACAGCTTCTTGCTCGATGCGCATATCCAGATTACCGCCGAGCTGGATATCCGTACCCCGACCCGCCATATTTGTAGCAATGGTGACCGCACCCGGCACACCAGCTTGGGCAATAATAGTCGCTTCTTGCTCATGGTAACGCGCGTTCAACACTTGGTGACGAATGTCTTTTCCTGTGAGAAATTCCGAAAGAAGTTCGGACTTTTCGATAGAGACTGTACCGACCAACATTGGTTGGCCTTTGGTCTGGCATTCACGGATTTCATCAACAATGGCACCAAATTTTTCGCGCTCGGTACGGTAAATTACATCATCGGAATCGATACGTAAGATTTCACGGTTGGTTGGAATTTCTAGTACGGTTAATTTGTAAATATCGTAAAACTCGGAAGCTTCCGTCAAAGCCGTGCCGGTCATGCCTGAGAGTTTTTCAAATAAACGGAAATAGTTTTGGAATGTCACAGACGCCAGTGTCACATTTTCAGATTGTATGTCTACGCCTTCTTTGGCTTCGATAGCCTGATGCAAACCTTCGGATAGGCGGCGGCCTTCCATCATCCGGCCAGTAAACTCGTCGATCAACATGACTTGGTTGTCTTTGACAATGTAGTCTTTGTTATTTGTATAAAGCTTGTGCGCCCGTAACGCCTGATTGATATGGTGCACCATAGTGACGTTTTCGATATCATATAGGCTCTCGCCCTCGAGCAAGCCTTGCTCACTTAGGATGTTTTCAATCTGCTCTGTGCCGTCTTCGTTAAACACGGCAGTTTTAGCTTTTTCGTCAACTTCATAGCCATCTTCGTTAATCAGCGGAATGAACGTGTCAATTAATTTGTAAAATTCGGAACGGTCATCTGTTGGACCAGAAATAATCAGCGGTGTACGGGCTTCATCAATTAAAATACTGTCGATTTCATCAATGATTGCAAAGTGATGACCGCGTTGCGCCATGGTTTCGACAGAATATTTCATATTATCGCGTAGATAATCAAAACCAAACTCATTGTTGGTACCGTAGGTCACGTCACAATTATAGGCTTCTTTGCGTTGATTGTCATCTAGTCCGTGTATGACACAACCAGTTGTCAAGCCGAGGAATGTATAAATTTCGCCCATCCACTCTGCGTCGCGTGAAGCCAGATAATCATTGACCGTTACCACATGTACACCGCGCCCAGGGATTGCATTAAGATACACCGCCAAGGTAGCTACAAGGGTCTTGCCTTCACCCGTGCGCATTTCGGCAATTTCGCCGTTATGTAAGGATATACCGCCGATAAGTTGCACATCATAATGCCGCTGCCCCAATGTACGTTTAGCGGCTTCGCGTACTGTTGCAAAACTTTCCACCAAGAGATCATCTAGGCTTTCGCCGTCTTTATAACGTTGGCGAAATTCTAAAACCTTGGCCTGAAGCTGCTCGTCGCTCAGTGCTTCGAATTCGGGTTCGATAGCATTGATTTTATTTACCGTTGGGCGCATTTTTTTGAGCTTGCGGTCGTTTTCCGAGCCAAACATTTTTTTCGCGATACCTAACATGAAAATCCTTAAGGTCTTAATTGAGTTCTTGATTGAGTTCTGGGGGTGTACCAGTAATCTATATAACGTAATAAAGCTTGATGGTGACTTAGTGATGGTTAGCCTGTAAGTCAATAATAGGTGGTCAATTTAAGAGGACGATGTGACAAAAATAACATTAAGATTATGGCTCATTGCGAGTTTGTTTTCAGGCTTGACCTTAGGGGCCTGCCAAGGTGGTTCTATAGTTGATGAAAAAACACCTCTGGATACCAAAATTGCCCGCCTAGGCGACACGGTTGTTGCAGAGGTGGACAGTACAAGTATCTTTTTGTCTGATATTGAACATGCAGCTCTGGTTAAAGGCAGTATTCAGCCCGGACAGTTTCTGACCCCGAAAGATGCCGTGTTCCAAACTATACTTGATGAACTGGTTGATCAGCGTTTACTGGCGCTTGAGGCCTTACGGCGCTCTCTGGACCAAAATGATGAAGCCCGCCGCCGCCTTGCTGCGGCGCGTGAGCGTATCCTTGCTACCGTGGTTGTCGAGCAATTATTGGCGGAGAAGGTTACGGATGAAAGCGTACAGCGCATTTTCGATGAGCAGAAAGCTTTGCAGGTTAAGGCTGAGCAGGTTCGAGTTCGACAGATTGTTGTCGAGACCGAAGAGCGAGCCGCAGAATTGAAAGGCTTGGTGGAAGGTGGCGGTAGTTTTTCAGCCTTGGCCAAAGAATTTTCTATTGACCAATCTACGGGCGATATAGGCGGGGATTTAGGCTATTTTACACAAGATGCGATGGAAGGGGCTATTGCATCAGTGGCATTTGCATTAGAAAAGGGTAGCGTTTCAGAGCCGTTTGTTACCAAGGCTGGCTGGCATATTTTGAGTATAACAGATCGACGTACATTGCCCAGGCCAGCTCTGAAAACCATAAGACCGGAAATTATTAGCTTTATGACCTATGAAGAAATTCAAAAGCTCCTGAAGTCTTTACGCGCTAATAGTGATATCCAACTCATGACGGGGAAAACGTCCCCAATAAAAGATAAGAATAAAGATGAACCTTAAAACTTCACCACTTGCTCCGGTAAAATTCCCCGATATGCACGCACTTGACGGTGTGCAAATGTGGACGGCTGAAACGGGAGCTAAGTACAAAAATAGGCCTGATTTGTGGCTCGTTAAACTGACGCAGAACAGCCGTGTTGCGGCTGTATTTACCAAATCCAACGCTCCAGGTGCCCCTGTCGAGTGGTCTAAGGAGTGTTTAGCTCAGGGTGTAAGCGGTGGTATTTTAGTCAATGCGGGAAACGCCAATGTGTTCACCGGACAAATAGGCCAGGACGATGTGCGCGATATGGCTACATTTGCGGCCGAAAAAATAGGGTGTAAAGCCCAAGATATTTATATTGCTTCTACGGGCGTTATAGGAGAGCCGTTGATCCTAGCGCCAATTGAAGATGGGGTTAAAGGTATTCAGCTTTCGGACGAAAATTGTAGTTGGCTGGATGCTGCGAGAGCTATCTCTACTACGGATACATATGCCAAAGGCGCTTCGAGCTCCTGTGATATTGATGACACCACTGTCAATATTTGCGGCATAGCCAAAGGTTCTGGGATGATTGCACCGGACATGGCTACCATGTTGTCATTTATTTTTACGGATGCCAATATTTCTCGCAATGTGTTACAAACTTTGCTCAGTGAATTGAGCGATACCAGTTTCAATGCTATTACAGTGGACAGTGATACTTCAACTAGTGATACTGTGATGCTAGTGGCAACGGCTAAAGCTTCACATATTGAAATTGATGATATCAATGACCCGCTGCTTGATAACTTTAAGCAAGCCCTTGGTGCAGTCATGCTCGACTTGGCACATCAAGTGGTCAAGGACGGTGAGGGTGCAAACAAATTTGTTGAGGTCCAAGTGGCGGGCGCAGAAACCGAGCAGGCGGCCAAAAATATCGCCATGAGCATCGCAAATTCACCTTTGGTAAAGACGGCTATCGCTGGTGAGGATGCCAATTGGGGACGTATTGTCATGGCGGTGGGGAAGTCAGGGGAAAAGGCTGAGCGTGATCGACTATCAATATATTTTGGACAGCATTTAGTTGCCAAAAATGGCTGTCGTGCACCTGATTACGACGAGGACACGCTGAGTATATATATGAAGAATTCTACATTGAAAGTTGCCGTTAATGTAGCTGTAGGCAGTGCTGATTTCACGGTATGGACTTGCGATTTGACCCACGGATATATTGATATTAATGCGGATTACCGGAGCTAGGCAATCTTTCTAAGTGGGTTGTTAACTACATGCCTAAATAAGGTTTTAACTGGATTGGAGTATAGATGTGAAGTTAATGTTGGTTGCGGCATGTGCGCTTATTGATACAGATGGGCGTATTTTAATGAGCCAAAGGCCAGTTAGCAAAGACCATGCGCGGCTGTGGGAGTTTCCGGGTGGTAAAGTCGAGGACGGAGAGACGCCGGAACAAACGATTAGACGCGAACTTTGGGAAGAATTAGGGGTTGAGCCGTGTGAACGGTGTTTGCAAGCTTTCAATTTTTCATCCCATGCTTACGCAGAATTTCATTTGATCATGCCGTTATATCTCTGTCGTCAATGGGACGGAATGGTTCGTCCGAAAGAAGGGCAACAAGTGCGCTGGGTATTTCCAGACCGTATTTGTGATCTAGATTTGGTGCCCGCGGATATCCCGTTGGCAGTAGAGATAAGGGACAGATTGACGCGGGGGCGTCGGTTTGAGTGATGGGAAAAAATGCGAAAAGTGAAAAATACATTCGCTCGATTTATTAAGAACGAAAGTGGGGCAACAGCCATTGAATACGGACTTTTAGCTGCTATTTTAGCAGTTGGAATTATAGTTGGTGCGAACGGTATCGGCATTGTTGTTACAAATATGTGGAATGGTGTTGAGGCTGATGTAGGTGCTACATAATTAACC
>JAJFFM010000200.1 GCA_021776675.1 Robiginitomaculum sp. | reverse complement strand
ACTCATACAGGTTTTAGGGCTTACTTATATATTGCATCTCGCTAGGGCTACATCTTTGCTAGCTTGCATTAAAATTGGCGCGGTTGTCGCTATATTTATTGCTTTACCTCTTATGATGTATGCGCATATCTACGAAGGTGTATCTCATGAAGCCATAGGGCTCGATTTTGCACACATCTTGGTTGGCTATATATTGGTAGGCATTATCATGAGCTTCTTCCGCCGTAAAAAAGCTAGTGATGAATAACTAAGTAAGTATATTATTATTCAGATGGGCGGCATTCATTGCCGCCTATTTTTTTACGCAAATATGTATATACAGGCTTGCAATTTCCAAAAGAGCGCAGTAACACGCGCTCCTAGACTTGTTCGCCAAGTCTGCCCCTATAGCTCAGCTGGTAGAGCACCTGATTTGTAATCAGGGGGTCCGCGGTTCAAGTCCGTGTGGGGGCACCATTTTCCAATCCCAAATCATCCAATAACGTCCAATAAACCTTGATATACTGTGGCTTTACCATTAGAGTCTGTCCAAGGCAATCTTATACGGTGGGGGCACATCCAGCGTAATTGGGGGCAGTTTTGGGGGCATTCTCAGGACTGCCAGAAAAAAGCCCCCAAATTGGAGAAAGTGTATTGGCGTTAACTGATGCGAAAATTCGAGCCTTAAAAGCTAAGAGCAAGGCCTATAAAGTCTCTGACTTTGGTGGGCTATATCTGTTTGTTACGTCCAAAGGTTCAAAACTATGGCGTTTAAAGTATCGCCATAACGGGAAAGAAGGTAAATTGTCCTATGGCCCTTACCCCGAAATTTCTCTCAAGGACGCCCGCGATCTACGCGATGAAGCTAAAGCACTCTTAAAAAAGGGGCATAACCCAGCGCAAATCAAACAGCAAACCAAAGATGAAGAGTTGAGTGTATCTGAACACATATTCAATAAGGTCGCAGATCAATTTGTAGATAAACTAACAAAAGAAGGTCGCTCGCCTGCTACTCTCAAAAAACTCCATTGGTTGTTAGAAGATGCCCGTCAGGACTTTGGGCATATGCCCATAACAGAGATTACCGCACCTATTATCCTCAAATCTTTGCGCAAAAGGGAAAGCTTTGGCCATTACGAAACGGCCAACCGCATGAAGTCAAGAATTGGCGGGGTATTTAGATATGCGGTGGCCAGCGGCATCACTGACACCGATCCTACATATGCCCTAAAGGATGCACTGATAAGGCCAACAGTTACCCACCGCGCGGCAATAACGGATGAAAAAACCTTAGCTGAATTATTACAGCATATAAAAAACTACACGGGTCAGAGAGAGACAGCCATAGCATTACAACTCCTTATGCAATTTGCATGTCGCCCTGGCGAAATTCGCAATGCAAAATGGGAAGAATTTGATATTGTCAATCGTGAATGGACGCCCCCCAAAGAGCGGATGAAAATGCGTAGACACCATAGCGTCCCATTGCCCGATAACATTATAGCACTATTGGGCGAACTTAGAGCGTTGACAGGTTGGGGCACTTTGCTCTTTCCGTCACAAATGAGTTCAAAGAAACCCATTAGCGAAAATACCCTTAACCAAGCCTTGAAACGGATGGGTTTTGGCCCCCATGAAGTCACTCCACATGGGTTTAGGTCAACATTTTCCACATTCGCCAATGAAAGCGGGCTTTGGAACCCTGATGCGATTGAAGTCTATTGTGCCCGTAAAGACACGAACTCTGTCAGGGGTATCTATAACCGAAGTCTGTATTGGGATGAACGGGTGAAGTTAGCCGATTGGTGGGCAAATTTATTGATGGAACTTCAGTCTGTCTAATGTCTGCTTTGGTGGCAAAAGCGGACTTTGGCAAACATTACAAATCAAAATAAAGCGGACCCTGTTTTCTAACTTCAACCTTAAAGAGAACACCCCCTTCAAAATATAAATAATAAGTTCTATTAAACCCAAGTTTTCCCCGAGTAAATAAAGTCCACAAATCGTTTTTCAATAGTATATCACGCTTCAAATCATCAGGGGAAATAGCCCGCAGAGAATTTTGGTAATATAACTCAACGCCCTCTTTCAATAATATCTCACGCCTTAATTCAACAGAGAGTTTAGTCGGTAGGTCAGTATATTTGTATATTAACTTCGCATTATCCGTTGCTAGAACAGCCTTAACAGATTCGATTACTTTCTCTTTATTATCGCCTATACAAAATTCTTTTTCACAACCAGACGTGAAGGTAATTTCATCAAATACAAGTTTTCTGTCCAGCACGTTTCTGAAAACAAAGCAAAGAACAATTATTGCTATAGTAAGCCCAGCGAATAACTTTAATTTTTTCGAACGTTTCATGCCACCCTACTCCCCACGTCGGGGTTGTCAGAGAAAAGTCAGTAAATTACAAGATTAGGTTTGGCATAAATTCGGATTCTTATCAACAGACGTTGGAAAACAACTATGTGATGCCCCAATCTCAACATTAGGGAGAACAGTTATTTATGTCCGCTTTGGCGGTGTGAGTTCAACTGGTCGTCGCAACACTTTAACAATTGAGTTAAAGATGGAGCGATATTATGGCAAGACGATCACGGACTTACTTTACGGATAAACAAAAGGCAGATATTTGGGATAGATGGGAACGCGGCGAGAGCATGAGTTCTATCGGGCGATTATTTGAGCGAAACTCGTCGTCAATTTACCCGCTATTATCTCGTACAGGTGGGATAAGGCCGCCGGAACGCAGGCGGTCTCGATTGGCTCTGACATTATCAGAGCGTGAGGATATATCGCGAGGCCTAAGTATCGGTGCTTCACTCCGGTCTATTGCCAAGCGCCTTCGGCGCGCACCATCAACGATTAGTAGGGAGGTTGCTCGCAATGGCGGTCAATCCTTTTATAGAGCAGCCACATCAGAACTTCCCAAAAGGTACAGATTTATCTGTCCATAGCCAAACCAAGTTAAATGCTGTAGCAAGAGCTCTCAACGAGCGTCCCAGAAAGACCCTCGATTATGAAACACCGGCCGAACGGTTCGGCCAATGTGTTGCGGCGACCAGTTGAACTCACACCGCCATAGCAGACGTTAGCTCAGACTTAAATCTGCCTCATAAGCGGTGACGCCAGACATACTTTGATTATGCAGTTAGTACTTTTGTAATTATTGCTATAGTTTTTTGCACATCTTTTTTTGTCGTTCGCCAATTCACGACACTCACCCGCATAGCGCGCCGCCCATGCCAAATTGTATCAGAGAAAAAGGCTTCACCAGATGCGTTTATGGCTTCCATGATCTCAAGAGTGTAGGTGTCATTTTGCTCATCGGAATTCCCATTACGTGTAAACCGAACCATGCCTTGGTTAAGAGTTGGCACGGAAACAATTTCAGCCCCATCAATGGCTCCAATGCCTTGAACAATTTCAAGACAGAAGGTACAACATCGGTCGATCATGTCTTCTACGCCGTTGCGCCCCATTTCTTTAAGTGCCGCGTAGACGGGCACACCGCGGGCACGCCGCGACCATTCCGGATTCCAGTCCATCTGGTCTCTAGCCGACTGGCTTGATGCCACATAATCCACAGCTAACGTCATCGCAGCCCTGTGAGCCTTGGGGTCGTTTACAATTGCAATTCCGCAGTCAAATGGAACGTTGAGCCATTTGTGCCCATCAGTGACCCAACTGTCTGCCAGTTCAATACCGGCAACGAGATGTTTTTTCTTACGGCTTGCTCGCGCAAACAAACCAAACGCGCCATCACAATGTACCCATGCATCCTTTTGTTTTGCGATAGGAATGAGTTCTGCAAAAGGATCACACGCGCCAACATTCAAATCAGCTGCATTCAAAGCGACGATAGCAGGGCCGTCATAATCAGCCATTTCGCGCTCTAGAGCCTCAGGCAACATTCGGCCCAACTCATCTGTTGCAACTGGGTGGAAACATTTGCGGCCTAGCCCCAAATAACGAGCTGCCCGTTCAACAGAACCATGCCGATTGCCACTGGTGAATATTTTGATTTGAGGTGCGCCCCACAAACCATCATCCTCAATCGACCAACCATACTTAGCTAATACTGCGTGGCGAGCCGAGGCGAGCGCAGTCATATGTGCCATTTGGCAACCGGTTGTAAAAGCAAATGAGGCCCCTTTCGGCAGATCCAGCAATTCTTTTATCCACTCACCGGCAACCTCTTCGATAACGGCTGAAGCGGGAGAGCTGGCATAAACTGCGGCATTCTGGTCCCAAGTGGATACCAACCAATCTGCAGCAAGGGCTGACGGAACGCCGCCCCCAATCACCCATGCAAAAAAACGGCCGCCAGCACTTCCGAGAAGGCCGTCTTTTGCATTATCGGCAATGTAGTCAACAACTTCGGGCGCAGCACATCCAGTTTGTGGTAATGGCCCAGCAAAAGCTAAACGCAATTGAGCTTCACTGGCTACGGCATTAACACGAGCGGTCTTGAGACCTTTTAACCATTTTTCGGAATGCTCGTAGGCACGTTTCATTGCTTCTGACATATTAAGGGCTCCTATATTTAAAATTCATAATTTAAAAAAAACAAGTTATACAATCCTTCGAAGGCTAAACCGTCACATCAAATTATTGCCATGTCCGTAAATGGCGATAACCGTGCACACGTACCTAATGTCCGCTTTTGGGATTAGAGGTAGTCAGTTTTAGCGGTAAATGAATTTTTCTCTGATAATAACACTTGAGGCGCTTGATACCATTGGTGAGTTGGCTGTGGCATCCGCATTATTTGCCTTAAATTATCCGCATTCTCTTTGTCGCTAAGTCTTTCAAGCAATTCAAAAGCGACTTCCAGCGCGGTCCCAGGCCCACTAGATGTAATTATTTGACCGTCGCATACTACTGGTTTATCGACAAAAATTGCTCCTGTATTTTCAAGTTGCTGTTTACGTTTTCCGCCAACCTGATGATAGGTGGTTGCTTTTTTGCCCTTTAAAATACCAGCTTTGCCCAAAACAATAGAGGACACACACACGCTAGCGATAATTTGATTGTTTTCTGAGAAGTGGCGGATAGCCTTTAAATATTCTTCGTCTAAAGCTTCCTCATAAAAGCCCGCAGGCTCGAAACCTCCAGGTATCGCTATTGCGTCAAAGTCATTCAAATCTACTTCATTGAGTAAAAAATTTGGTCTTAGCTTTAATCCAAATGTAGTCGTAATTTCTTCTCGCAGCCCGACATCAACAAGCTTTATCTCTTCATTGCCAACCAGGTTTGCCCAACCGAGTACATCAGTAAACGCGGACATTTCTAATGGCTCTACACCGTTGGTCAGTAACATCATTACTTGTTTCATTTTGCAATTCTCCATTAATTACGGTGGCTATCCACATTAAATATCTAGGGTTAATGCCTCGCCCTTAGCTCGAGAGACACAGATGCACATTTGTTGTGTGCGCTCTTGTTTGTTTAAAAATACGTCGCGGTGTTCAACCTCACCTTTGATAACATTTGTGGCGCACATCCCACATTCACCACGCTTGCAATCATAAGGCACAGAGATGTTTGCTTCGATTAGTGCATCTAAAATGGATTGTGTTGGTTTGACCTTTACGGTACCGCCAGATTTCACTAATTTGACTTTGATAGATCTATCTTTAGTTGAGGGTGAAGCGCCAAAGCTTTCAAAATGTATTCTCGCTGGGTCCCAATTAAGCTCATCAGCAAGATTTCTAGCGGCTTCAATCATGCCTACAGGGCCACAAATAAACAGATGAGTATTTGGATTTACGCTGTTCATTATTACTTTTAGATCAAGCTTTTTTTGCCCGGGCTCTTTGGAGAAATACAAACGCGCTCTGTCTCCAGCGAGATCCTTAACCTGGTCTAAAAACCCCATTGTTTGTTTCGTGCGAGCAGAATAGTGGATTTCAAAGGAGGATTTTTTATGGACCAATTCGTTCACCATTGAAAGAATGGGAGTAATACCAATCCCACCCGCCACAAGAACTGTATGTTGGCCGAGGGGAAATAACGGGAATTCGTTACGAGGGAGCTTCGCATTAATAAGAGTTCCAGCTCTTAGGTGATCATGTATAAAGTTAGAACCGCCACGTCCATCCGGCTCTCGCCGTACGGCTATCTCATAAAAACGGTTTTCGTTTGAAGACGATAAAATAGAATAACATCTTTCGATTTTATCGCCCGTTGGTAACGTTAGCTGGAGAGGTAAATGTGCACCTGGCTCACAGGCGGGCAATAGGTTTCCATCTTGGGCGGTCAATCTAAATTGCTTGATATGATGACTTTTTACAGTAACATTTTCAACGTTCAAAATTAGACTGTCTAGGCTTGTTTCTTGAAGTTTCTTCTCGCGAGGATTATGCGGCGAGTAATCGTGAAAATGCCAGTTTATGGTTTCAGGCATTGGTGTTTCTTGCCACGATTCGACAAACATCTCCCAGAACCTTTTGGTCCCAGATGATTTATCCTTAGGGTCGTCCTGGTCCCATAAAATACGCGCTTTACCTGACAGCTGCAACATTGTGCGGCGATTAAAATCGATAACAGCGATGCCGACAAAAGAGTAAACTTCAATATTACCAAGTGTGTTAAACATACTGTTTCCTTTGTAATCAGGAATTCGTAAATATTGACCTTTAATATCGATAAACCCCGGGAAACCACCTCGGTGTGAAGCGTCACCGCCGTGTTGTGTTATTTGGTTCGAATTATTAACTGCGTCTGTTGTTTCTATAAGACTTGCGCTGCCGACAAAAATTGAATCTGCATTACGGATCAGTTCAATTTGATGCGGTTTTAATTTTGTCCCGAATTTTGGTATGGCGGTTTGTTTTACTGTTTCTGCATCACTAATATTGATACTGCGTCTTTGTATGTATTTAGGACAATTAGGGAAAGCTTGCTCAACAACTATTTCAAAGTTTGTTCCGCCCAGTTGTTGTATGCGACCATTAACGCGTAATCGCCGGCGTGTACTTAACTCAATAACGAGAACACCCACCTGTGGGTTTGACTTGATATTTTCCCACAAAGGATCACCAAAATGGCTTATGATTTGTGTTTTATCTATTAGCATAGAACGGGTATCTGGTGCGCAAATAAAACCAGTATTTCCGACTAATACTGAAACCCAAACTTTACCATTATCATCGAGACTGCTCACAACAACCATATTTTGTTGCGCAATAAAAGGTATGGCGCCTGGAATGATCAAATTACGGATCACACTACCGTTACGTTGCCCAATAGCAGCTTCGCCTGCCAACCGCTGAACCTTTAACTCGCCTTTATGAAATGGAGTATGATTATTCATTGCCCTAACTCATATTTAAAAAATTAATAGAGCACTCACCGCCAAAAGGGGGAGGCGGTGAATGTTTTTAAGCCTAGAAAGTTAAAACTGTAAAACCTTCTGAAGCCAAACGATAAACGCTTGGTAATCCACGGGTGCCCGGGACCTTGTTTTCAGTCAGGAAGTCAAAACCAGATTTTTCGACATCTTCTGCTGCTCCAAATACATCAGCGCAACCGCATGATATGCCAACTACTTTGTCTTTAACGGCTTCGAATAAATCGTGAATAGGGTTTTCTGGATTGCTTAATTCAGCAATCCAACGAGTGCCGGTGCCGTTGAATAAAACTTGTACTTCCGTGCCATTTTCTTTGTAATCAAAAGCTGTGGCTAATGCGTTAAATACGCGGCCAAGCGCCTCTTCTTTTCCGTGGGTAGGGTCTGATAAAACTATAATTGCCGTTTTCATTGTTTCTTCCTTATTTGTGGTTATATGCCGCCAAGCCATTTTGATATGTGTTGAAGGCTTAGCGCTGAAAGGAAATATGTTTCTTTTACTTTATGAAATAAATGGAGTATATTGCATATAACTACTTTAAAATATGGAGCAATATAGAAATGAACAAACTAAATGCAATGGCAATATTCGTACAAATTGTTGACAGTGGAAGCTTAACCAAAGCCGCAGAAACGCTAAACACGTCGCTACCAACAGTGGTTAGAACTTTGGCGAATTTGGAAGAGTTTTTGAAAACACGTCTACTGAATAGAACCACCCGAAAAATCACCTTAACCGCGGAAGGGCGAGTTTATTTAGAGCGTTGCCGACAAATTCTTTTCGACCTTGAAGAAGCAGAGCTCGAACTGAGTGCACAACATAGTCAGCCCAGTGGTAAGTTATCAATAACAGCCCCAGTAACTTTTGGTTCTACAATATTGACACCATTAGTAAGCCGGTTTTTGCGTAAAAACATTCAAGTTAAAATCGACCTTCTATTGCTTGATCGCAACGTTAATTTGGTTGAAGAAGGAGTTGATGTAGCGGTTCGCATTGGCAATTTACCAAATTCTTCAATGATTGCCAAAAAAGTAGGCCATGTGCGACGGATTATTTGTGGCACACCCAAGCTGTTGAACTCACAGCCGACTATAAAACATCCTAAAGATCTTATAAACATACCCTGCATTAGCCACTCTGGTCTAAGTCACGGTGTGACTTGGCAGTTTCATGAAAAAAGTAAAACCCATAACATTCCCATATCAGGGCCACTGTTCTGCACACAAGTGAGCTCAATGTTGAGCGCTGTTTGTGATGACCTTGGTCTCGGCATTTTTTTATCTTATCAGGTACAAGATGAAATAGAGTCGGGTAAACTCCAAATAGTGTTGGAAGACTTTGAGCCATCCCCCCTACCTGTTAGTGTCGTTTATCCGCATACAAAATTAATGTCTACTAGAGTGAGAGTTTTTGTAGATTATATCACTCGTGAATTACGTAAAGAGCTCTCCGACCAAGAATTGTAGTGAATGCAATTATCTGCCAGATATGAACCATCCAGAGATTGCCGGAAGTTCTTAATCTATAGTAATAGGAACTACTATGAGTAACATTCGACAATGTCCCAAGGCTAGCATAACCTAAACCAAACTATTTCCGGCAAGTCCGAGAAGGTTCGGTCTGATAAATTCAAAGTTTACTGTTTGCTATGTTATTCCGTTTTATGGAGTAATTATCTTCACTCTGCGCCATTTACTTCATATGATGAAATGTGAATACTAGTTTAGATACAGCTGGCTAAATAGAATGAAGGAAAAATAAATGGACAATAATTTGATATTAGTTCCTGTTTTAGTGCAAATTTTTCTAACGCTTGGATTATATGTTTACCTAGCAATCGTAAAGTCACGAGCAGTGAAGCAAGGTAAGGTCAACGAAGAAAGACGTGCCTTGCATGAAGATGCATGGCCTGAAATTGTTCAAAAAATTAACAACTCCATTAGAAACCAGTTTGAAGTTCCAGTATTGTTTTA
>JAJFFM010000199.1 GCA_021776675.1 Robiginitomaculum sp. | reverse complement strand
CATCATTGGGCAAAATCACATTCTCTGGATGTGACATTTTTTAATGAGAACTGTTTTAGTGTTCATGATGAAACGTCTCTTCTGCTTTCGAAAATAAGTTATCTTTTCAATGATAAAAATGTGCACGATAATCGCAGAAGTGAGGAAGAATTTGAGCGCCCTTATACGAACCCGGAAGAGCTGGGGTGCGACTTGGACAAGGAAGAGCAGCTTGATTTTCAGAATGTTCTGAAGTTGTGTAACAACGCGGAAAATCTTGCAAAAAAAGAATTTTTCCCATTCTTTTCTTAAGTTAAAAATTACGGTGAAATTACGGTGAAATTACGGAATTACGGTGACAGTAACCGAAACTAATGCAATTACGATGACAGGAACCGAATTACTTCGGCATTGCATTACGGTGAAGAGGCATTCGCTTCGCGCGGCTTATGCTTACCGGACACGATTTCAATATAGGGGTGTTTGCAAAACCGTGGATACGTTTTTTGTAGTGAGAGAAATTTACTGCAACATCCAAACCCCTCACCTTGTTCCTCTCCCTAAAGGAGAGGAGACGTTGCCTAAATAATCATTATAACCATTGTCAAAGAAAACGAAGTTTTCTCACCTCTTCCCCAAAGCAATAATGGGGAGAGGTCGGGCAAAGCCCGGATGAGGGGCTAAAATTTTAGGGCATTTATAAGATAGCCTTATATATCAAAGGATTATATGGATAGTGTGAGCGTAAAATGAAAAACCAATCCATGCATTACAGCTTAGCACGCGTTTTTAGAAAGTTTAGGTATTTTGGATCTTCAAGTGCAAAAATAGATTCACCACCTCCCATATAGGCACGCATTAAATTAATCCGCCGCTCCATCTACATCATCTTCGTCAAGCAATATTTGACCATACCTTAAATGTATAAACGGGTTGCCAACCGCATCTGGACACTGAAACGCTGTCTCTAATGCCCCCCTAACATGTTCTTTATACCCACCCATGAAATAAGCATCGGCAAGTGCCACCAATATCCATGTTGAAGCATTCCATTTTTCTTTAGGGTCTGGGAGCAAAGACCACGCTTTACTGTATTCCACAATGGCATCTTTGTATTGGCCTATTTCCGCCAAACTGTCCCCTTCAGCGCAAAACGATTGCATATCTTCATTAATGTTATCAGGTAGTTCATTACGCATCACATCAACCCCAAAGTCTTGAAACTAACCGTGCTATCTCGGCCTATTATTAGGTGGTCGTGGACGGCGACGCCTAGGGGTTTGGCGGCGGCGATGATATTGTTGGTCATTTCTATATCGCTGTGGCTTGGTGTTGGGTCACCTGACGGATGATTGTGCGCCAATATGATGGCGGTCGATGAAAGTTCTAAGGCACGTTTGACCACTTCGCGCGGATATACGGGTGCGCGGTCTACGGTGCCGTGGCCTAATATCTCGTCGGCAATCAGGCGGTTCTTTTTATCTAAAAATAAAACGCGGAACTGTTCTTTGCTTTCAAACTGCATAGCGGAGCGGCAGTAATCCAGTAGGGCAGTCCATGACGATAATACGGGGCGACCAATGACCGTTTCTTGCCCTAATTTCAGTGCGCCAGCTTGCAAGATTTTTAAGTCGAGCGCAATTTTCTCACTAATGCCTTTGACTTCGGTCAAGCGCGAAATAGGAGCAGACACGACTTCGGCAAAACTCCCAAATTTTGCAATTAACTCTTTGGCGATAGGTTTGACATCGCGGCGCAATATGGAGCGAAACAGATACAGCTCCAACAGTTCATAATCGGCGAGGGCGGACGGGCCGCCTTCTAAAAACCGTGCGCGTAATCGGTCGCGGTGACCGTGATAATGTGGTTTTGGTTTGGGAGCCGAATTAGGTATAGAGCTAGACATAGAATTAGATATAGGGTGGACGGTCAAGTCCTGCTGGTGATTTGGTAAATATCTCCACGCCGTTCGCGGTTACGCCCATGGAATGTTCAAATTGTGCCGTCAGTTTTTTATCGCGGGTCACAGCCGTCCAACCATCGCTTAGGACTTTGGTGTTGGCTTTCCCGAGATTTATCATTGGCTCTATGGTGAAAAACATGCCTTCTTTCAGGACTTCGCCTTGCCCGTGAGTACCTACATGTAAGATATTAGGCTCATCATGGAACAGCCGACCAAGACCGTGACCACAAAATTCATCAACAACGGAGCAACGCTCGCCGTGGGCGAATTTCTGGATAACTGCACCGATATCGCCAACAGTATTACCCGGTTTTACTTGAGCAATACCGAGCATCAAAGCCTCATAGGTAATGTTAATCAGCCGTTCTGCTTTGCGGTTAATCTGGCCAACAGGATACATACGAGATGTATCGCCGTGCCACCCATCAACAATAACCGTCACATCAATATTGACAATATCACCGTTCTTGAGCGGTTTGGAGGCAGGAATGCCGTGGCAAACCACATGGTTGACCGAGGTGCAAACCGTGTGTTGATACCCCCGATAGCCCAAACAAGCAGGTATAGCGCCGTTATCGAGCACGAATTCTCGCGCCGCATCATCAATGGCCTCGGTCGTCACACCGGGTTGTACCATTGGCACGAGCATATCGAGACATGCGGCAGCGACTTGGCCAGCCTTACGCATGCCTGCAAAGGCTTCGGGGCCGTGGAGTTTAATAGAGCCGTCTCTGGCTGTGCCGACAGTTTCGGCTTGTACATAATTCATCATATTCGCTCTATAACAGTAGATATCTTCTTATTCCAACATCTTAATGCTGTAAAATTTTGATCGGGTCCGCAATGGTAATTTCGTTTGGTGATATAGTACAGCCATAACATAGACTCTCTACACCTGCCTTTTTGGCTTGGCTAATAGCGAGATGGTATTTTGGGTCAATATCTGCGGCAATACTAAATCGGTCGCAATCATCGCGCTGCACCACATAGAGCATTACAGATCGTGCGCCGTCTTTGACCATATTGGTTAGTTCGACGACATGCTTTCTTGCACGAATACTCGGGCTGTCAGGAAACTCCGCTAGACCTTGTGTGCGCGAAAGTGTGATGCTTTTAACTTCCACATAACAAGGCTGCCTTTCTGCGCTTTCTAATAGGAAATCAATGCGAGAGTTTTCTCCGTATTTCACTTCGCGGCGCAAGCTGTCATAATTCGCAAGTTCGGGAATGCTTTGATTGTTCAATGCTTCTTCGACTATTTTATTGGGCCATGCCGTGTGTACACCGACAAGAGCAGGATATATGTTTTGGCAGGCTTCAATAATCAACCAATCATATTGTAATTTTCGTTTCGGGTTATCTACTCTTGAAATCCAAACACGACTGCCCGTTTCTTTCATGCCTGCCATTGATCCTGTATTAGCGCAATGTGCCGTGACCACAGAGCCATCCTCAAGCTCTATGTCAGCGAAAAATCGCTTATAACGGCTGATTAAAAGGCCTTCGATGAGGGGAGATTCAAATTTCATAGGGATGTATGCGAATTTTTTACTGGAAGGCAATTATTTCCACCTTTTTAAAATTATTTTCTGGTAATCAATTTATTTATCGCCATATTGCGCCTGTAAATTACAAAGCCGATAATTATCCAAATATGCACATGCGGGCGTGGTGGAATCGGTAGACACGCAAGACTTAAAATCTTGTTCCTGTAAAGGAGTGCCGGTTCGATTCCGGCCGCCCGTACCATAGTTAGACTGATTAACCGTAATAGATCAATCACCACCGAATAGGTTTTTTAGTGCAGTTTCTAGTGGATCTTCCTCTTTTTTCTCTTCTTCCTTGTCTTCATCGGGGTCCTCAGGTTTAGGGTCTTCCTCGGCCTTTTTATCACCAAGAAGCCCGCCTAGTAGATCGGCGAGAGGGTCTTGTGCTTGCTGTGCAGGTCGTTTTTGGCCATTCGGCTCAGTTCGGGGTTGAGCTTGAGGAGTACCGAGAAGGCCGCCAATTATACTGCCAACATCACCGCCGACCTGATTGGAAAGTTGATTTTGTAGTTTTTCTTTGGCGCGGGCGGCGACTATTTTTGTCATCAAATCCGAATCCAGACCTGCTTTGACTCCGCCAAAATTTCCGCTAAATTTGATAGGTATGCCAAATCCGGCCAAACCTTTGCCGTCTTTCAGGCGTGGACGCAGGCTGAAATCCACTCTTTGTTGGCCGAGGTCAAGCTTACCTGCACCTTCGGCCAGAACAGTATTGGCGGTGAGGGCGAAATCGCCAATTGTGACCACGCCATTCTTGATAGTGAATAGGCCATCTATTTTGTTAAACGGAGTATTATATGACGAGCCTATGCCAGCAGGGAGTGCGCGTGATTGAAGTATAGAGCTTATACTATTGAAATTACTGGTAAATTGCTCAATATCAACGCCCATAACAATACCCTCAGCCAGTTCGAAATCACCATCTCCGGATAGTGAGCGCATGATCTCTGCCTGAGATCGTCCAGAGCCTTTTATGCTCATGGTCGTGCCTGTGTTACCGCTTAGTTTAGTGAAATTAGCAACAGCACCTAACAAGCCTTGGCCATCAACATTGTTAAGAGTGAAACCCAGAGCAACTTTCGGAACTGTACTTGCCGCATTGAGCTCCATATCCAATGTACCTTTACCGCCGTATAGACTGACATTGGGAATATTGGTTTTAAGCACGCCATTTTTCACCGTAGTTTTTATGGTGCTTTGCCCCATTTCCATACTGCTCATGATAATATTGGGAGTGTTTATTGTGAAAAAACCATTGAACAATCTTAGGAATGACAAGTTGAGTGGTTCTTCGCTCCATGGCTGCACGCCTTGTGGGCGATTAGCATACATAGCAGCCTGATATGGCCGTATATCCAAGCCCTGCATATTTAACTTCGCCGTTAAATATGGCTTGTTCGTTAGGTTGGCATTGAAATCACCACTGCCGAGCAAATTATCAAACCTTATTTTGGCACCTTCAAAGCTGGCTTTATTCATATTGCCCTTGGCTTGTCCGCTAACCGACAAAGGACCATAAACTGAACCTACATCTGTGTTTGCGGCCAGTGTGGTGCCGCCAACAGCCGCCAATTCACGTAAGGACGGAATGTCAACATTGAGCAAACCGTCATAGCTTAGGGCTTTGCCCGTTATGAGATTGCCTTCAAAATCAAGGTTTAACAAACCGTCCGTCAAAGCGGCTTTGACGTTGGAAAATGCAAGCGAGGACATTGGTCCCTTTATTGCGCCGCTAGCGTTGATAGCGCCCAGTGCGTCTGCATAGGGCAGAGCAATGTTCCCGGTTGTAGCAAGGCTCTTAAGGGACGCTGAGGAAGCATTAAAGCGACCATCTAGAGACATATCTTTGCCGAGTTTAACTTGACCTGTATACCTAGCGACTAAATCACCGCCACTCGTTTTAAAATTTAGATTATCAAGAACAAGCGCATCAACTAAGCCGTTGACATTTCCTGATAAAGTTAAACCACCGAATATATTAGCTTTATTGAAGCTATTTACACCAAGCTTGGGGAGCAGGGTGGGGATAGACGGACTATTTGCACTAAAATTACCTGCTAGGCTGAGGGCATTGTCAAATTTTGCTGCACCATTATAATTTGCCTTAATGTCGTCGCCTTTTATGTCTATCGCAACATTCTTCGCATTGGTGACTTTGCCGTCTGTGTCTAAATTTGTAGATATATCAACCGTAGAAAATGCAGCCAGTTGCGGGATAGCCATACCGAGTGCGTCTTGAAGTTTTTTAATATCAGCTACATTCACTTTCAAATCCCCCGATGCATATGGAACACCACCGACAGAGAAATCTCCGGTAAAATCAGTGGCTAGGATATCACTTTTAAGGAAAACTTGTGTATCCTTACCGACCATATTTAAGCCGTCAAATGCTAGATTACCTCTTAAACTTGCCGTTTCGGTTAGAGCGCCATAAGGATTGTCTTGTTTTAAAAATCCATCCAATTTAGACGTCGAGGGGATATATGCATCAAAATCTACATCGAATGTAATAATGGAAGAAGGTGTGAAGCGACCATTTGCAGACAGATTTATAAGGTCTGATTTAAACTTAAGGATTACGGCGGCCACGTCTCCGTTAAGAAAAGCTTTGGGTGTATCAAGTTTCAGTTCGATATCTAAAGGCATATCATTGACGATCAAATCGCCTTTAGCTTGCACGGTCTGATCAAGCCCCAACATAGAGAGCTTCATGTTGGCGTCTTTAATGTCGTAATTTGCACCGCTCATGGCGTCACTGTAATTTATACTACCGTTTACCAGTGAAAATTTACCGAGGGAAATTTCTAAATCTGTATACCGACCATCACGTGCGAAGGCACCTTCCACCTTTTGTATGGGCTTGGCCGTTTCATCACCAAATGTCCAATTTACTTGACCGTCATTGTTTTTTTCTAAGTAAATTATGGCATTTATCAAAGTGAAAGAACTAATCTCCACTTGTTTCTTAAACAAAGGCATCAAACGTACTTTTGCTTCTAGGCTGTCCATACTTGCAAATGATTGATCGCTAAACCCATCGGCATTTGCAATCGTCACAAGGTCAGCTTTGGCCATCTAGGTCGGGAATACGGACAGTTTAACATCACCCGCAATTTGTACATCCCGTCCGAGGGTGGAGCTTACTTGGGCCGTAATCCTATCTTTATAAACAGACGCTGGGATGAGGCCGGGTAATATGAGCCCTGCCGCAACGAGCAACACAATAATAACAATAAGACCAGTAAACAGTTTACGCATAATTCTCTCTATTTTCTTCTTGAGCGCTACATCATAGCACAACCAAACAAGGTTGCAATTTGACAATTTGTCTATGAACGGTTCCTGAAGGGCAAAATACCCGAACGGCAATTTACAACTTCTATGTTTTTTATTCTGTATTTTTTCTTGAAAATACGTATAGTGTGCGGATAGGGCGCTCACATTTAAGAGTATAAATTAACAGCGAGGAATGATTATGTGTAACCACCACCCCGAACCAGCAGCCATTGATGCGGAAAGCCGCGAGATACTCAACCGACGAAAAATGATACAAGCCTTAGCAGCAGGCGGCACACTTGCGGCCACAGGCGGACTTGCAGGATGTGCGACAAATGCAGAAACCGGCACCAGCCAATTTCTTGGATTGGTAAGCGAAGGAGCGCTTAATCAAATGGCGGCTCAAAGCTGGGCAGATACCAAGTCGAAAGAAAAGTTATCGACGGATCCTCGTTATTTGGGCCGGCTACAAAATATTGGTGGCAGGATATCCAAAGGCGCAAGACGAGATAATCAACCATGGGACTATGCCGTATTTGATTCTGATACTAAAAACGCATTTGTATTGCCGGGTAACCGTGTTGGTTTTTACAAAGGTATGATGGACTTCGCCGAGAATGATGATCAAATAGCGGCGGTCATGGGTCATGAGGTCGGACATGTCGCTGGTCAACACGCACGCGAACGGGTAAACACGCAAATGGCCGGCCAATTAGGGTTAGCCGTTGGTGGTGTTGTTGGTGCAACACAGCTTGGTAAAAACTGTAAAACTATGGCTGGTAACGAGCGCAGTCAATGTAACCAAAAGGCGCGGAGAAACTCTCAATTGCTCAATGCGGCTATGGGTATGGGCTTTACATTGGGTGTCGTCTTACCGTTTTCTCGTAAGCATGAGAGTCAATCCGATTTGCTCGGCGCACGCTATATGCAACGCTCCGGATATAATCCGTATCAAGCAGTAAAATTGTGGGAAAATATGGCCGAAAGCAACCAAAGCAGACAGCCTGAAATTCTCTCGACACATCCTGATCCAAGCCGCCGCGCCCGTGATTTGCACAATTATATAAAATGCCAGGAACGCATGGGTTCACAAGGGTGGGGTGACAATACTTTGAAAGCTGCACTTAAAGCCTGTGAAGCTTAAATGCGAAGCCTAATCCGGCCGCAAAAAATTACTTTCTTAGCCAAATCTTGGCTTGATGCGGCGTACCGACTGGTCTAAAGCATCCGCTCCAAAGAAGATGCCGCCTTAGCTCAGTTGGTTAGAGCGCTGGTTTGTGGAACCAGAGGTCCTCAGTTCAAACCTGAGAGGCGGTACCATTTCTCTTTTATGTGAATGAAAACGTAGCTGTAAACAGTGGTTAGACTTGCCTAATCGTCTTTATCGCGTTTCTTTTCTATCAACCTAACACTTATAATTGATATTTCGTAGAGTAGGTAAATCGCACTACCGAGGGCTATTTGTGTGATCGGGTCGGGTGGTGTGACGAATGCTGCGAATGCTGCGATGCCAACAACCGCATATCTACGGCCTTTTTTAAGCGCAGATGAGCTGACTATGCCTGCACGCCCCAATAAGCTTAGGACGATTGGTAATTGAAAAGACAGGCCAAATGCCAGAAACATAGTGGTAGCTAAGCCGAGATATTCACTAACCTTGGGCAGTAGCGACACAGTCGCGCCATTGGCAAATGCTTGTTGTTGACGCAGACCAAATTCCAAAACGAACGGGAAAATATAAAAGAACACCATAGATGCACCCGCAATGAACAAGAGCGGGGATAAGATAAGATAAGGCAAAAATGCGCCGCGTTCATTCTTATATAATCCGGGTGCAACAAATCGGTAAACCTGATAGGCAATGACGGGGAAAGCTAATATAATACCGCCAAATAATGCTAATTTCAGTTTTACAAAAAAGAATTCCAAAACCTGCGTATAGATGAGGTCACCCTCAAGGCCGGGCTGACCGTCTTTGATAAGATCGGCACTGACATTGGCAATTGCGCTTTCAAATGGCAGTACCAATAAGTCGAAAATGGGACGGACGAAGAACAAACATATAGCAAAGCCAAGGATTATCGCGAGGATAGAGTATATCAAACGGCTGCGCAGTTCATAGAGATGATCGAGCAGGGGGGCGCGGCTGTCTTCGACATTTTCGGTGGCTACTGTTTCTTTAATCCTGATTTTTGGCTCAGTCGTCATCGCTAGCCTTTATGTCACTGGCCTTTATGTCACTGGCTTTGATATCATCATTCGCTTTTGTATCTATCCCTGAAGGCATGCCGCGCAGGTCATCATCTAATGCGCGCATGTCTTCTTCGAACGCCTCGTCCGATAGGTTAGACATTTGCCCCATAGATTTAAGTTCATCTATTTCTTTGCGTAAATTGACCAGTTCTTCGTCTTCACCGATTTGATTGAAAGCGTCTTTGAACTCTTGGCCCATCATTTTAATCTTGGCCATGAAACGACCGGTTGTGCGCATCATTTTTGGTAAATCTTTGGGGCCGACGACAATTAGCGCCAATACGGCTATTATCAGCATTTCTGCGAAACCAAGCTGCGGGATCATGGTTGTTTACCTATTTGCGAAACTAGGGGCTCTATTTTTTCTTGCCTTGGGGGTTTTTCTTCTCTTTAGGGGGCGTCACATCAATAGCTTCGTCTGCTTTTGCGTCCGCGTCGCCGTCTGGATCTTCTTTTAAACCCTTTTTAAAGCTCGTAATACCCTTAGCAACATCACCCATAATAGAAGATATTTTACCGCGCCCGCCAAACAGCACAAGAACGAGAACGCCTACGATTAATAACTGTATTGGACTGGCAAACATGATGGTCTCCTGATTTATGCAGTTACATACGCCGAACCTGCTTACGGTTCAAGCTATTGCTGCGTATGAAGTTAGATGTTTTTAAGTCAAATAACTGCGAATAAGGGGGAGTATATCTTTATCAGCTATGTCTGGGCTCGCTAAATCCGCAGTTTTTATAGTGATATCGGCTAGTTTTGCATATAGTTTTGCGCGAAGTGCTAGTAGGTCTGGATAACAGGCCAGTAACGAATCCTGATCAGATTTCACATCGACCTTATGATAGCAATCCCCCCAAATAGTCGGTTTTGGGTATTTGTAATATCGGTCAATTAATGTGCCAATATCTGATATACTTGCCTTAATATAGACAATTAAATAGTTGTTATTTAAAGATGTTAAGTCCCCGGAAGGGATATGGATAACACTGCCTGTTGTGTCCAAAACTAAATTCCCTCCGCCGTGACTAGCGTTCAAAGATAATTCCGATTCGAGGCTCAGATACTTAGCCGCTTTTTGGGCATACCCATTTTGAAAGGGATGTCCCATCCAATCGGCAACCGCGCCCATACCATTTAGACCCAATTTGGCTTGAATTTGAACATCTACCTCATAACATTCAAAATTATTTACCTTTGTAATTCGCTGAGCCGTATAACTTTTGCCAATATTTGACATGCCTATGAAAGCAAGGCGCAACTTGCCTTGAGCAATTTTACGGTCAAATTCGGCGGCGCTCAGCAACATTAGGCGCTAGCTTTTAGATAATCACCAAGTGCAGATAATGCCGGTTTCATGATATATTTATGGGACGGCGTATCAATACAAGCTTGCAGTAATGGGGGTAGGGGCACGGTTTCGCGAATAATTTGCTCGACCTCATCTTTGAATTTAGCCGGATGTGCAGTAGAAACTGTTATTTCCGTATATTTTATATCAGTGCTACCCCTAAAATCTTGCATCGCCATATGACCAACCGCAGTATGGGGGCACATCAAATATCCATCGTGGACAAAAGTTTTGCGTACATGGCGTTCGGTTTGCTCGTCCGAATAAGAATATCCGCTGCAGACGTCCGTAATATCTTCATACGCGCCGTCAAATAAGCTCAGAATACGCGGAAAGTTATTAGGCTTGCCGATATCCATTGCGTTAGACAAGGTCGGCACGGATGGGCGCGGCGTATATTTACCAGTGTTTAGAAAATCAACAAACGGGTCATTTGCATTATTGCCTACTACAAATTTATTGATGGGAGCGCCCATTTTGCGCGCTATCAAACCACCGGTTAAATTACCAAGATTTCCAGACGGGATGCTATAAATAATCGGTCTTTGCGGGAAGGCGGCCTTGGCTTGGGTACTACTCCAGAAATAGTAAAAACTTTGCGGGATAACGCGGCCAACATTTATTGAATTCGCAGACATTAAATGGTATTTGCTGCTCATATCCTCATCAGCAAAGGCTTTTTTGACCAATTCCTGGCAATCATCAAATGTACCATCAATGGCAATAGCTTTAACATTAGAGTTCTTACCCATGGATGTAAGTTGGTGTTCTTGTACCGAGCTTACACCGCCTTTCGGGAATAATATAAATACGCGAACGCCCGGTAAATTCAAGAAAGCGTGCCCTATGGCGCCGCCCGTATCGCCAGATGTAGCTACTAATATTGTTCGGCTTTCTCCTGATTTGTTCAACAAATGGGACACAGTTCGCCCCATAAACCGCGCGGCAAAGTCCTTAAAAGCCAGAGTAGGGCCGTGAAACAGCTCTAAAATATACGCATCAGCCGGTTCAGGTGTGGCTGCGTCCAGTATATCACCGTCTAATGTTGTAAGAGGCATGGGATAATCATAAGCATCAGCGCACAAATCTCGCAAATCATCATCTGTGAATTTACCATCGACAAAGAAACGTGACAAATGTGCCGCACAAGCGTGAAATGGTAAAGCGCCCAGTCGTGCCAGTTCATCTGGGCCAAAGCGGGGCAGGCTATCGGGCATATAAAGCCCACCGTCCGGCGCAAGGCTCGACAACAAAGCCTGACTAAATTCAGCCTGAAGAGTTTGATCTTTTAAAGAATGGTATTTCATGGACTTGGTCTAATATTTGTTTGCCGCGTTGACA
>JAJFFM010000198.1 GCA_021776675.1 Robiginitomaculum sp. | reverse complement strand
TTGAATATTATAGCTTGGGCGTTTGCCGCTTTAATTTTGATAATTTCAATCTACTGTTTTTTTGCATGGATAGCTTTTAGCCGTTATCACAAACAAAAAAACCCAACGATTAATGCTGCTGATATAATAACGCCAATGATTGGGGGCGGGCGTTTAGTCGGTGTTTACGATGTGGATATAAAACAGGCTAATGTTGATCTTTCAGATGGCCTTAGTCCGGAAGAACACAGCCGCATAAAAAAATCTTTTACTAAATTACGCATAATCAATATTCACAATGGTGATCGAAAGACACATTATATATTATGGGTATATCGGCGAAATAAGGTCAGTGATCCAATTAATATTCTGATGGTAGTTAATCAGCGCCGTAAGGTTTTCACTAAAAAAGATAAGTATTTACCTTTTAATGCAGTACTGCGGCCCATCAAAGTTATTGACGAAGCTGATGTGGACAAATTGCTGACTGGAAATATAGATGACCACTTACATAAGCCGTCTGATTTCCCAAGAGAATGCTTATTATTAGCCTATGATGATAGCTTTGGACCAGCTTTTGGCATAGGATATAAAACAACAAAAGCGTGTGATGATAGGGCTGCCAGAGCAAGTATTGTGGGCAAAATGGATACGAGTGGCGCGGTCTTGTGTACGCAATTGCTAATCAGAATAGATAGTAGAACTGAGCCCATTTTCCGTAAACCCCAAAACATGAATTGCTTTAGGAAATTTGATTTTGCCCATTATACGCGAGTCTATGACAAGCACACTAATGATAAGGTCAATGGCACCGATGATGATTTTACAAAATAGTCATTTTGTAAAATATGACTATAGGATTAATTTTTTTTGGGTGTCGTAAACAAGCTTGGTCATCATTAACTGCGGGCATGGTCGCTTTGAACGACTTACCTTTGTTTTCGCATCATGTGCGATAATCAACCCATAAATACAATTCCGAGGCGTAATAACCATCACGACGCATACGCCTTGCAGCCTTGACCAAGAGTACACGGGAATATGTTTGTGCATTTGTGATTGATCTATCTTTTGGCGGCAACACACGCCCATGACCGTACATAGAGCGCTGTGAGGGCATTGCCTCATCCGATTAAAATACTGAATTCCGCTATTGAGGAAATTAAGACCTGATCAGACTTAGAACCATAAAACCATTAAAAACAATGACTTAAAAATTGCCTCAAAATTGGATGTAAGGTAAATCGTTTATTTTCAATGAATTAGAAAGTTGGTGCGGGCGCACAAGCAACGCGCGGAGCCACGGCCTTGTCTATTTCACCAAATGAATATATATGAGAAAGGTTGGTTCTAAATTTCTCTCGTTAGGTTTAATGGCGCACCTGCGGCGAGAAACCTCGAAACAATTTTGGGAGGAATTGGAGGGTTTTGAACAAAAATTACAAAATTTCCAATTCCAGCCCAAACCAAAATAATGAGAAATAACACCTAGTAAAAATTGACTTATTCACGCTGAGCTATCTGGATCAACTAGAGCAGCGGTTTTACCGGACCATAAAGTCACTTTTCTTGTACCAAGCCTTTCCCGGCCATGCAGCGCGGCCCAATCAATTGATGGCATTTCGGCGACAATGTCTTCTCCTGAGTAATTGCTGAGGTGAATGGCTTCTAGGTTAATAGTCTGCGCAACACCTTTCCATGCATATAAATCTCGGGCATATGCCCACAAATTTGTATAATCGACCAAGCGGCGGCGGGAACACCGGCTATGGACAAAATAATCAATATCAAAACGGAGTAACGTCGGAAACAAACGCCAATCTGCTTCTGTGATAACGGCTCCCATTAAGTATCTCTTATCCGCCAAATGTTGCTCTAGTTCGTCGAGCATATCGAACACTTGAGAGACGGCAATATCATAGGCCGATTGACTTTGCGCAAACCCTGCACGGTACACCCCATTGGAGAGTTTCTGGTAAATTCTGTCATTAATAATATCAATTTCATTCGCTAATGCTGCCGGAACCAACGTATAGTTGGCCCGACATACGGAAGAAAAACTGGCTATCTTAACCGAGTTTAAAGCCCGCATGATTTTTGCAGACTCGTCGCTAACAATCTTCTGTTCCTGACTGTCCCATAGGATGGGAACTGTGGGACGGCCCGTATGATGCGGGTTATTAAATGTATAGAGCTGATGCAGATGAATGATGCTTGTATCGGCGCCAGGTACGGACCATGGATTCCCAAAGTTAGCCGAATAACCTTCAACTTTTTCACCACCCGTCATATGTAGAGGTATGTAATCTTCTAACCCCTTCAATTGACGCATTAACATGGTTCTATGTGACCAGGGGCAAGACCAAGAGGCAATTAGGTGAAACCTGCCGGGACATTCTGAAATTGATGTGATTATCCGGTCACAAATCTTGTCATTGTGGACACTGATTTGACGAACATATTTTCCGTCTTCAATAATCTGATCAATTTCGCTCCACATACCAGAAACTAACATAGCCATAATATCCGCCCTCCGTTTTAAAATACAGTTTCACTATTAGAGAGACAGCCATTGACAGAAAAGGGAAATACACTCATCAATATGTGACTTTATTTAACATATGAAAGAGATTGTTCCATGAGACACCTCCCCCCATTAAATGCCTTACGTGCCTTTGAAGTAACAGCGCGGCTTGGTGGTGTGCAAAGGGCTAGCGAGGAACTTCATGTTACGCATGGCGCAATAAGTCGCCACGTTAAACAATTAGAGGGCTGGTTAGGAATAACGCTTTTCGACCGCAGCCACCGCTCACTTGAGTTAAATTCATCAGGAAAAGCTTATTTGCATAGCATTTCTTCCGCGCTAAATCTGATTCACGAGGGCACTGCTAATTTACAACGTTACAAACCACCCAGCACACTGGGAATCGTGACTACACATTCAATTGCAACCCAGTGGTTGCTGGCGAAACTACCGGATTTTTACAGACGGCATCCTGAAATTGAAGTTTGGCTATCAATGGAACAACATCTCACAAATTTTGAGGGAAACACTGTGGATATCGCTTTGCGTATGGGGACTGGCCCGTGGCCAGATTTAAATTGCACGCCCTTAATGAAAGATCGACTGATTCCGGTCTGTAGTTCACAATTATTAGAACGTGGGCGGCCCTTAAATCAACCCGCAGACCTTTCCTCTTATACATTGCTTCACGATCAGGCGCCTGGCTCACAATGGAGCCGCTGGTTTATAGAAAACAATATTGGTTCAATTGATTGCTCAAAGGGCCCCCGTTTTTCTAGCTCTGAAGTTCTATTGAAGGCAGCCATTAATGGTCAGGGTGTGGCATTAGTGAATGAAGTGTTAGCAACAGAGGATTTAGCGCAGGGACGATTAGTTCAACCGCTACCTCAATTTGTCGACTTAGGAAACTTTTTTTGGTTAATCATGCCGCAAGACCGTCAATTCAATTCAAATGTAAAATGCTTCAGTAAATGGATAAAAACTGTGGTGTAATAATGATTATTCATGTTAAATTAAATCACATATTAGTGATATAATTTTCCTTTTATTTCCATCAACAAAAACTTAGTTTTCTGCGACCAAACCTACATAACTAAGGAATTTTTATGCTTCATTTCGACAAAACTATACACATTTTCATATCCCTAATATTAACATCACTGGTTGCATGTTCGCCCTCGGTTAGCTCTGAAGCACCACAAACAATTCAATGGAATAAGATTGCGCCAGAAGAAATAGCTGAAATTCCTTTCAAGCTTGTCGACCCTGAAGTTTTGGAAAGCGCCTATGAACAAAGAGGCTTTGTATCTGTACCATTAAATTATGATGACCCTGCCGGACGTCAAATCAATATTTTCTATCGTTTGATGCCACCTCACGGCTCCACCAATACCGCAGTAAATAAACCAATTTTAGTTGTGATGAACGGTGGCCCCGGCTCGCCTTCCAGTGGCTATCGAGCCCTCAACCATAATTACCAAAATTCCAATGAATTGGACGCCTTTTCTGAATTAGGGAAATATTTCCGTATTCTAGCAGTAGACCAGCGAGGAACAGGCCAGTCTATGCCTTTGAATTTGGACAGCCCAAAGTTATCACCAAAAATCATAGCTCGATATTTTGACGCAGATGAGCACGCTAGGGACCACGCAGAAGTAATAACAGCCGTAATTCCAAAAAATGAGAAGTTTTTCATACTGGCGAGAAGTTACGGCGGGCTCATCGGTTTTCAATATCTTACACTTGAGGGTGAACTGAGAGCGCCAGCCGGAATGGTTATGTCCAGTGCTGTGCAACCGCATACGGATTCCGTTCAGTTTTTTGCCGACCGCCGTAAGAAACAATTAGACCTCAACCGTCAATTTTTGGTGTCTAATTCTGATATTAAGGATAAGATTAATCGCTTACGCACACATCTTGATGCTCTTGGTATTGATCCAAATAACGTGCACAGGCTGTGGCATTATTTAGGAAAAGAGGTTGGTTGGGAGAAATTGTTAGCACTAAAGGTAGATGCTTTATTAGACATCAATGAGCGCGAAATTATGGAATCCAATCTATATGACGGAATGTCAAACACCGTGAACTTACTGAACTATGTTCTGTCCAGCGCGGCTCTAACCCCTGGGTATACGGACCGTACAATGACAATTAAAACTTCCCACATGGTACCGTTTGAAAATTGGATGTTGGATGAAAATTGGACCTTGAACCAGATCGGCAAGGATGGCAGTTGGCGTGAAGAATTTATCAATGCTGTTGATAATACTCCACCGCCAGAAACAGAAATATTGCCTGTAAGTAAGATTAGAGACGCCTTAAGCCAACATCATATATTGTTCACATTTGGTCGCTCCGATGCCTTCTTATCTCAAGAAACTCAGTTACAAAGCGCCAAACGGTTCGAGATTGCCAATCATACCCAATTTCACGTCTTTGAAGGTGGGCACGGGGCATCTTTTTCTGAAGAAGGCGCGAAGGCAGTATGGCAGTGGGCACAAGACTTACTCGAAGAAAATTCAAATACAGAAAACAATGAGTAGATGACAAGTTTAGTGCCAATTATACGGATTAGCCGTCCTCAATCTAATCAAAGCATGAACCACTAATATAAATAAAAGTAAAGATTTATAGCTATTTTGACTCGCCTCTAAATAACAAAATTAATAAATCTATCTATTTTCAACAGCAAAATGAAAATGGCGCACTGGGGAGGATTCGAACCCCCGACCCCCTGATTCGTAGTCAGGTACTCTATCCAACTGAGCTACCAGTGCCACTTAAGCAAAATGCCTAAAGTCGAGAAACGCCTTAAACCCGATTTGTGAACGGATTGCAAGCCTCTTTTGTACTAAAGGCGACTTCTTTATCGCCAAAATCTGTACGGCTTAATTTGACGCCAAATATATGCCCCGAGACAGAGCGCGGGCCACACATCTTGCGGCGGCGGCGCCAAGTTCCGATAATGCAACAACGCGCGGGGTGTCTATGGGGATGTTCTCGGTGCTGAGCGCGAACAGTGTATCGCCGTCCATAGGCGTATGGGATGGGCGTACGGCCAGCGCAATACCGTCTTGCGCCATGATAGCGAGACGGCGCAGTTCGGCGTGGGTAAGTTTGGCATCCGTAGCGACCACACCAATGACGGTGGATGCGCCGCGCGCACGCAGGAATTCTAATTTGGTATCTTGGGCGGCGGTGTGAGTGTAATCCGCAGGTGGTTTTTTGCCGCCGTATTCATCGTCCATTTCGCAGTCCCAAGCCCAGAAGCAATTCGTGTCATCCTCGTTGTTTTTTGGCATATAAGGAGACCCGATGGGATTGGCGGCGATTAAAGCGCTTACAGTGGTATCCCCTACCCGTTCAGAAGCAGAACCTAACCCGCCGGGATATATTCCCGCTGTCGCGCCGTAGCCCGCACCCGCTTTACCTTGCTTAAAATCTGTGCTCTCACTGGCCATTTCTGCAGCACTTAAGGCTTGTTTACCGAGCGCAGCAAATGGCGGCTTATCGCCCCAAGCTTTGTCGCCGCCGTTGGCATTATCAAATAGAATCGCCGCGGGCACGATGGGCGAAACCGGTACGGGGTCTGGCGCAATTTCATAACCAATCCGTTTTCTACCGAGTTCGGTCGTGACCGCCCCCGCAGCGTCCAACCCGTATACGGAGCCACCTGATAAGACAATAGCATGGGCATGGGTGACGGACCCGTCCGCACCAAGCGCATCCGTCTCTCGCGTACCCGGCCCGCCGCCGCGCACATCAACTGCGCATAATATGGGTGCGCTTGGCAAGACAACGGTGACACCCGTAGACACATTTGCATCATGGGCTTGCCCGACTTTGATACCGGCTATATCTGTGAGTTGGTTTTTCATAAGTTTAGCTTAGCCCGCCTGTTCATTTGCGCAAAGCCTAATTTCCGTAAGCAATTTTTCTACCGTATCCACCGTCGTCAGCGGGTTCATTACGGAGAGGCGTAGATATCTTGTGCCGCCGACAACCGCCGTTGTGATATAAAAATTTCCGCGCGCCAATATCTTTTCACGTAGGGCAAGCTGCGCAGCATTGCCTTTAACACCTTCGTATTTGAAACAAAGAATATTGGCTTCGGGTTTATACGGACATGTGAAATCCTCTTGCCCATTGATAAGGTCGTAAAACGCACGGGTGTCTGCATATTGCTTTTCTACGAAATCGCCCATGCCTTTTTCGCCGTCCATGGCCAGCACCCAAAACAGTTTTGCACCCAGAGCCGACTTGGTACATTCCACAGCATAAAGTCCAGCATCAAAACCGATTTGCT
>JAJFFM010000197.1 GCA_021776675.1 Robiginitomaculum sp. | reverse complement strand
TGCCACAGAACAAGTGCGCATTGACCAGATTATGATAGACCTCGACGGTACACCTAACAAAGGCCGCCTTGGTGCCAACGCTATTTTAGGCGTCTCGCTAGCCGTGGCCAAAGCGGCAGCAGAAGCCCAAGGCGCACCGCTTTACCGTTATGTTGGTGGTGTCAGTGCTGCGACTTTGCCCGTACCGATGATGAATATCATCAACGGCGGTGCTCACGCAGACAATCCTATCGATATTCAAGAATTTATGGTCATGCCAGTTGGCGCGGAAACTTTCTCAGAGGCCTTGCGGATGGGTACGGAAATATTCCATGCCCTTAAGGCCAAGCTCAGCGCAGACGGTCATAATACAAATGTTGGCGACGAAGGTGGTTTTGCACCGGGTCTTGCCTCAAGTCGCGCCGCGCTAGACTATATTATGAGTGCGATTGACGCCGCAGGCTACACAGCGGGCGAAGATGTTTTCTTGGCTCTGGATGTAGCTGCTTCTGAAATTTACAAAGACGGCAAATATTATTTGGATGGTGAAGGCAAAGTGCTTTCATCCGAAGAATTCGCAAATTATTTGGCTGGACTGGCCGCAGACTTTCCAATCGCGTCTATCGAAGACGGTATGGACGAAGACGATTGGACTGGATGGAAAACACTGACCGATAAAATCGGTGCGAGTTGTCAATTGGTCGGGGATGATGTGTTCGTCACCAATCCAGTGCGTTTGGGCCGCGGCATAGAAGAAGGCGTCGCCAATTCTATCCTGATTAAGGTCAACCAAATTGGTACGCTGACGGAAACGCTTCAGGCGGTATCTATGGCTAAAACCGCGAGCTACACATCCGTTATGTCACACCGTTCCGGCGAAACCGAAGACTACACAATTGCTGACCTAGCTGTCGCAACAAATTGCGGTCAGATAAAAACCGGTTCATTGGCCCGTTCAGACCGCCTAGCCAAATACAACCAACTCCTCAGAATTGAAGAAGAGTTGGGCAGTCAGGCGATTTACGCCGGACGTAGTGTACTGCGCTAACTCTATTCGAGCACCTAAGCCCCTCAACTCCGCGCAGTCCAGTGAGGTATTTAGTTTGTCTTCCACTGCGCAAAATAAGTTGCCTTAATTTCCCGACAAGCCGACATAAAGAATTCCAATAGATTTATTGTTCGAATGTCATTAGGTGTAGTCACAGGAGATTATTGATGCCAATTTATACACCGTGGAAAAAAAGTAGAAAATATGGTGATATTTATGGTGGCCGTGAACGTTTAAAATGTTCGGATAATATTTTCCAACGCTTGCATTCCATCAAAAGGCCAAACCCAAATGATGTGCTTCCAATTTTAATTGAAGATAATCCATCAAGAGATTTTTTCTTTCCTTTGTCCGGCCAGGAAACCCTAGAAGCTTTGCGTGGTCTTCCAAAGCGTGATTATGAAGGCATCACACATGTATGGCTTCGTCGTTTAAAAAAAGCTGATTATATAGAGGGAAAGTTGCCGTTTGCTTGGTTTTGTTGCGGGAGCGGAGTGAGGGCGATTGTCCTATTTCCATGGCCAAATGACTTAACGGTTTCATATGGTAGTAAAAGGCCTTCTAACAAAGTAATTAATGAGTTTGAGCGTTATGGAGCAAAGCTAGAAAAAACTGGCAAAAATTGGGTGTCAAAGTGGACGCTTGAATCAGTTAGAAAATATTACATTCAGGGCATTTTATATCATGAAGTCGGCCATCATATTGATCAATATTATCGTCTTTGGAGCCCTGCAAATTCAAAAGAAATAGAGGAATATGCTGATCAATACGCGATTGCTAAAACGGCAAACGCGACTCACGTTTACAACCGACTAAAAAAGAAAGCTACGGTAGCTTCCTAATGCCTACTTTTGCCATTTTCCCAATAGGTCAGATATTTAATTGAATACCTAATATTGAACTAGCCTACGAATGTCCCTCTTGCCTGTATTTCTGCCGCCCAACTAGATTTCCGCAGATACGGGTAATCAGCTGAGCATAAGTTAGGGGTGCACAGACATACCCCTAAGCCCAGTCCAGAATGTCTTCTAATGCCCTTGCGGCTAACTTGCTTTTGCGGAAACGCGTTTTGAACTTGCCGCGCAAGCGTTTTCCGTCTTCGTCTTTGTAAGCAATATCAATGGGTGGAAACAGGCCGAAATTTATGTTCATGGGTTGGAATTTGGCTTTGGGGCCGGTCATATAACCGCCCGTGACATGCTCGACCAGTGCGCCGAACGCTGTGGTCAGGGGCGGTGCAGATACGGTTTTGCCCAGAGCCTGTGCGGCGGCCATACGGCCTGTGATAAGGCCTAGTGCCGCGCTTTCCACATAGCCTTCAACGCCCATGATTTGTCCTGCGAACCGTAATTGTGGTCGCGCTTTCATTTGTAGTTGATCGTTCAGGAGTTTAGGCGAGTTGATAAATGTATTGCGGTGTATGCCGCCGAGCCTTGCGAATACAGCGTTCTCTAGCCCCGGAATAGTTTTAAGCAGTTCCGTTTGCGCGCCGTATTTCATCTTGGTTTGGAACCCGACCATATTGTAAATCGTGCCAAGTGCATTGTCTTGACGTAGCTGAACAATTGCATGGGATTTCACCAGTGGGTCATGGGGATTGGTCAGGCCTACAGGCTTCATAGGTCCCCAGCGCAAAGTCTCCGGCCCCCGCGCGGCCATAACCTCGATGGGCAAACAGCCATCGAAATATGGTGTGTCTTTTTCCCAGTCTTTAAACTCGGTCTGGTCACTATCGATAAGGGCTTGGATAAATGTTTCGTACTGCTCTTTGTCGAGCGGGCAGTTGATGTAATCCGCACCGTCACCACCGGGCCCTTTTTTGTCATAGCGGGACTGCATCCAAGCAATGTCAAAATCAATACTGTCTTTGTAAATGATGGGTGCGATAGCATCAAAGAAAGCGAGTGCATCTTCCCCGCTGGCCTCAAGAATTGCTTCGGCTAGGGCGGGGGTCGTCAATGGCCCCGTCGCGATAATCACATTGTCCCATTCTTCAGGGGGCAGTCCTTTTATCTCTCCGTATGCAACCGTGACAAGCGGATGGTCGTGCAGAGCTTTGCCGACTGCGTCCGAGAATAGTTCGCGGTCCACAGCAAGTGCCCCGCCCGCAGGTAGTTTGTGAGTGTCCGCCGCTTGCATAATGAGCGACCCGCATAGCCGCATTTCTTCGTGCAGTACGCCAACCGCATTGCCTTCTTTATCGTCGGAGCGAAAAGAATTAGAGCACACAAGCTCGGCAAAACCACCGCTCTGATGCACTGCCGTTTGTACTTCTGGCCGCATTTCGTGCAAAATAACGGGAACACCCGCTTGCGCAACTTGCCAAGCCGCTTCACTGCCCGCGAGCCCCGCGCCGATGATGTGAACTGTATTTTTTTGCTTTGTCATAGGTGGGGGTTTAAGGCTCTGTTGTCAGAGTTAAAAGCAAAAATAGTGAATTTAATTGATTTATTTAGCGTGTACATCAAAACTATACCCGAACAAAGGAGCTAAGATGAGTAATTCACCAATGCACACCACGCAACCATATGACTTTGGTCGAGCAATTTTTTTACCTTTTAAAAGCGGATCAGGTAGTACGGCCTTTGTACTGAAGTCTGCATTGTTTTACGCGCTGGCCTTGAGCGTGTTGTTTGCTTTGTTCGGCCGGATGTTAATGGGCCCTATGGAAGATTTTGTCACTGTCATGATAGAGCTAGAAACGGCTTCTGAGGCAGAAGAAATTGCTCTGGTGGGTAAAATGTTTGGTTCAATGGGGCGGGTTATACTGCCATATTTGCTGATAATGCTCGGTGGTTGGGCCATTTGGGTGATGATCGAATCCGCTTTGCACCGCCGCGTATTACGTGACGAGAGGCCAGCTGGATTGTTTTTATGGCGTTTTGGTGCTGACGAATGGCGAACCGTATTGGCGCAATTGATTTTATACATGTGTTATCAAGGTTTGTATTTCGTAGTTTATATGGTGCTTCTCCTAGGGATGGTATTGGCTGCGTTGATGGGGGCCGTTTCAATTGTATTAGGAATAATTGGCGGTATTATTGCCTTTGGCTTAATCGTAGCAGGTATTGGCTTAATGGTTTGGGTTTTGGTACGCCTTGCACCAACGGCAGCCTTATCTGTAGCTAACGGCGAATTTGCCATCGGTGAGGCTTGGCCCGTAGTAAAGGGCCGTATATGGCCAACTGTGGGTGCTTATGCTTTTCATTATATTATAAGCTCGATTGTCTTTTATATCATTATGGCGATTGTTGGTGTTGCGTTTGTCGGCAGCATTATGGGAGAATTTTCTGGCCTTAGTGATAGTGCAACGGGCGACGAAATTTGGCAATTGTTCAAAACCGTATTCTCTGAGCCGTCAACATTGGTTGGTTTGACGATTGCTGGGTTCATTCTGTTATTTGTTGCTGCCATATGGATGCAATTAATTGCTGGTATTTCCACCCATGTTACGGATCTTTATTTGCGAGATTTGGAAGCCGCTGGTGTTGAAGTTTTTGACTAAAATAATTTGGAGGGATAAATGAATGGACAACAACACAGCGATGGCTTCGATTTTGCTACTGCCATTACACAATTGTTTCGTACACAAGATGGTAAGGCCTTTGCCAAACGTTTGTGGTTTTGGAGTAGTGCTGCTTATGCTGCTGCCATGCTGGTGGTCTTTCCGTTTATCATAAAATATTATCCTGATTTACTGGAGGCCAATTGGTATAATATGAAGGCAATTATGGCTGGCCGCGCGCCCGACAATACGGTTTTATTAGCTATATTGTCAAAAATGCTTCCCTCTTATTTGTTTCTCATGGTGAGCATGTTGGCGATTGGAGCAGCGGTAGAAACGGCGCTCCACCAGAAGGTGTTATTTAATGAAGAAGAACAGCGAATTCCTTTAAGGTTTGGAAGCTTGCAGTTACGGGTGTTGTTGGCACAGCTTGCCGTTTGGTTTATTTGGTTTTTTGTTTATATGATTGGCGCGGTAGTTTTGGCATTATTTGTGGGTGCTTTTGCAGTTGTTGCCCCAATTTTGGGAGTAATAATAGGGGTACTCGGCATTATAGCTTTATTGTGCTTGCTCGTGTTTCTTCCTATTCGTCTTGCCCCAGCGGCAGCCCTTAGTGTCAATACCAATAGCCTGCAAATAATGAGTGCCCGCAAAGTTAGTAAAGGAATATTTTGGAATTTATTGGGGGCATATTTGATTGTTCTAATTGCCGGATATGCATTGATTTATATCGTTATGAGTTTTGGGGTGATAGCTGTTACAGGAGATTTAACATTTTTAGAGGCCTTGTCGGGAATGGGAACGGAAAACCCCAAAGTTGCTTTTGCAGCAGCGTCAGAGAGATTTAAAAACCCGTTGGTTATGTTCATGGGTATTGTTGCTATATTTGCTTATGCGGGTGCTTACGCCATGTACACATTGTCGATTTCAGGCATCTCGTCCTATACGGTCAAATGGTGGCGCGGTAATGATGAAGCTAACCAATTTGACTAAGCGTTTTTTTGAGGGCAGGCTTCAAATATTTACCAGTCCAGCTTGTTTCCACCTTGGCCACATCCTCGGGTGTGCCGATGGCTACGATTTCGCCGCCGCCGTCGCCGCCTTCAGGGCCGAGGTCTACTATCCAATCTGCCGTTTTTATGACGTCTAGATTATGCTCGATGACGATCATGGTATTGCCGCCTTGCACCAGTTCATTAAGGACGCCGAGGAGCTTGTTGACGTCTTCGAAATGAAGTCCGGTGGTCGGCTCATCAAGAATATAAAGCGTGCGGCCTGTGGCGCGTTTGGACAGTTCTTTGGCCAATTTAACCCGTTGGGCTTCACCGCCAGATAGGGTTGTGGCTTGTTGACCGACTTGCAGATAGCCGAGCCCGACCCGTTGTAAAGTGACCATTTTATCGCGAATACTTGGCACGGCTTTAAAGAATATTGCCGCTTCGTCGATACTCATAGCCAAGACATCGGCAATGGTTTTACTTTTAAACTTTATCTCTAGAGTCTCGCGGTTATAGCGTTTACCACGGCAAGTTTCGCATTCCACATAAACGTCCGGTAAGAAGTGCATTTCGATCTTGATGACCCCACCACCTCGGCAAGCTTCACAGCGCCCGCCCTTTACGTTAAAACTAAAACGTCCTGGTTTATAACCGCGTGTCTTGGCTTCGGGCAGACCCGCAAACCAGTCGCGTATTGGCGTGAAGGCACCCGTATAAGTGGCCGGGTTAGAGCGCGGCGTGCGTCCAATAGGAGATTGGTCAATGTCGATAACCTTGTCGAGATATTCAAAGCCCTCGATATTAGCGTGGGGCATAACGGAGACGCTGGAATTGTTTAGTTTACGCGCCGCAGCTTTGTACAAGGTCTCAACGGTTAGGGTCGACTTACCACCGCCGGATACGCCCGTAACGCAAATGAACAGGCCAAGTGGAAAGTCTACATCAATGGATTTTAAATTATTGCCGCTCGCGCCTTTGATTTTGAGGAATTTATGTCCGGCTTGGCGACGCTCTGTCGGAATTTCGATCTGCTTTTTGCCTGTCAGGTATTGCCCGGTCAGGGATTTCTTGTTGGATTTAATTTTGGCGGGCGTACCTGCGGCGACAACTGCACCGCCTTCAATTCCTGCCAATGGCCCCATATCGACCACATAGTCTGCACTTAGGATAGCGTCTTCATCGTGCTCAACTACAATTACCGTATTGCCAAGATCACGCAGTTCGCGCAGGGTTTCCAACAGGCGAGCATTGTCGCGTTGATGTAGGCCGATACTGGGTTCGTCGAGCACATACAAAACGCCAGTAAGGCCAGAGCCGATTTGGGATGCAAGGCGAATGCGTTGGCTCTCTCCACCGGACAAAGATCCGGAGCCCCGTCCCAGTGTTAAATAGTCAAGCCCCACAGCATTAAGGAATGACAACCGGTCAGAAATTTCCTTAAGCACTGGCCGTGCGATCTCTATGCTTTGTCCCTTCAGCTCTACGGCCAGTTTTTCGAACCGTTCTTTGGCGAGGCTGATCGACATTTCACCAGTTTCTGTAATGTCCATGCCTTCGATTTTAACGGCTAGGGCTTCTGGACGCAGACGTTTGCCTTTGCAAGTTTCGCACTGGGTGCTGGATTGGAACTTGGCTAGAAAATCTCGCGCCCAACTACTTTCCGTATCGCGGAAACGGCGATCAAGGTTAGGGATGATACCTTCGAAAGGTTTCTTGGTTTCATATTTACGTCCGGCTTCGGAATAAATGAATTGCACCATTTCACCTTTAGTGCCGTTTAGGAGAATGTCTTGGTGTTTAGCCTTCAGATTTTGCCACGGTGTCTCGAGATCGAAACCATAATGAGCTGCTAGAGCCTCGAGTGTCTGGCGGTACATACGACTTGGGGTTTTTGACCAAGGTGCGATAGCGCCGGAACTAAGTGTCTTGCTTGTATCGGGGACAGCCAATTTAGCATCAAATTTAAGCTCATTTCCCAAACCATCACAAGCCGGGCAGGCACCATGGGGGGAATTGAACGAGAATAGGCGAGGCTCGATTTCCGAGATAGTAAATCCTGAAACGGGGCAGGCGAATTTTTGCGAGAACAAAATACGTTCGCTTTTCCCGTTTTTGGCATCTGCATTTTCTGCAATAGCCAAGCCGTCGGCAAGGCGTAATGCAGTCTCAAAACTGTCTGCCAGTCTTGTTTCCAGCCCTTCGCGCACCACAACCCTGTCGACCACCACATCAATATCGTGTTTGTATTTCTTATCAAGAGCAGGGGCGTCTTCTATACGGACAAGTTCGCCATCAATTTTGGCGCGTTGGAAGCCTTGTTTCATCAGGTCGGCAAATTCCTTGCGGTATTCGCCTTTGCGGCCTCGGACGATTGGAGCGAGGATATAAAGTTTTGTGCCTTCGGGTAGAGTCATGACGCGGTCAACCATTTGTGCCACGCTTTGGCTCTCGATCGGTAGTCCGGTCGCTGGCGAATAAGGCACGCCAACTCTTGCCCACAATAGACGCATGTAATCATAAACTTCAGTGACCGTACCAACGGTTGAGCGCGGGTTTTTAGATGTAGTTTTTTGCTCGATAGAAATGGCCGGGGATAGGCCTTCTATGCTGTCTACATCGGGTTTATCTTGAAGCTCTAGGAATTGCCGCGCATAAGCTGAAAGGCTTTCCACATAACGGCGTTGCCCTTCGGCGTAAATGGTATCGAAGGCAAGCGAAGATTTTCCTGATCCAGAAAGCCCGGTAATAACAATCAGCTTGTCACGCGGCAAATCCACATTGACGTTCTTAAGGTTATGTGTACGCGCACCGCGAACCCGAATGTGAGTTAAACTGCTCATTATTTTTCCCTATTGGTCGTTCTTTCGCATTCAATGCATATTTTTAAAGTGCGATACATAACATGAACATAGTGGATTGAAAGCAGAAATTAGCCACTTCTAGTAGGTTTAGGCAATTTAGGGAATACTTATGTAAACCGCGGAGCTGTGGCCGGATGGACAAGCCCATCCAGTTCGCAGTGCGTTGCGCGGGCTTTATTGTGCGGATGGTTTTTAGCTTCTTTATAGGTGAGGACAGGGGTGACGCAGGCGTCAGTGTTTTCAAACAGTTTTTCCCAATGGGCGCGTGGTTTACTTCTGAAAATATGTGAGAGGAGTTCGACTTGCTCTGCCCACAAAGCAGGATCGTTTTGGTCTCCGTAAGTTTCGGGTTCTAAATTAAGCACATTTAGCATTTCTTGGAAAAACTTAGGCTCTAGACAACCGACAGCCATAAACCCGCCGTCGCCCGTAGTGTAACACCTATAAAATGGCCGCGAACCGTCTAGAAGGTTGGATCCGCGCGCTTCAGACCATACGCCAAGATGATCTAGTGAATGTATAATACCCATCATAGAAAACGTACCGTCGATAATGGCGGCGTCTACAACACAACCTTCACCGGTTTTGTCGGCCTGACGTAATGCCGCTAAAATACCGATCACCAAAAATTGACTACCGCCGCCGTAATCGCCGACA
>JAJFFM010000196.1 GCA_021776675.1 Robiginitomaculum sp. | reverse complement strand
CGCAATAAAACCAAGCAAACAATGATAATAGCCGGCACCCAAATTAGAAAGGTTAGCCACATGGGTGGCTCTAAAACCATTTGAAAAATTAAGGCAGGCGGCACTACTAAGAATGAAGCAATCATGATAACGAAAACGGCGGGGCCGTCGCCAGCATCTTCAATTTCGAAACTTTCCCCGCAGGTCGCACATTCTTTGGCAAATTTTAGATAGCCGTCAAAGATTGGGCCCTCGAGACAATTTGGGCACCGACCGCGAAGGCCAGCGCCCATAATATTACTTTTATCCGGCATAATAACCTTTAAATTATCGGCTTAATTCAGGCCAAATGCCACATAGACAAATATGAACAAGAACAACCAAATAACATCAACGAAATGCCAGTACCAAGCAGCCGCTTCGAAGCCAAAATGATTTTCAGATGTCATGCCGCCCCTTGAAAGACGCAGCCACATAACGGCTAAGAAGATAGTGCCAATAATAACATGGAAACCATGAAAACCTGTCGCCAAGAAGAACGTTGAACCGTAAATATTACTGTCGAGCCAATTGGTTTCTGTCATACGGTGCGCATAAGCCTCAACAAATTCTAAGCCTTGTACATAGGTAAAGATAAGGCCAAGAATGATGGTAATTGCTAAACCCATGCTCGCAGCTTTACGGTCATTTTTAACCAATGCATGATGCGCCCAAGTCAGGGTCGTACCAGATAGCAATAAAATCAGTGTGTTGATCAGCGGTAGGTTCCACGGGTCAATAGTTGTGATAGCGTGACCACCAGCATTTAAGCCGTAACCTTCGGCGTAACTAGCTGCACCTTCCAAAATATCAGGGTTCCATGCTGCGCGGGCTTTGTGCCAAAAACCAAATTCGAAAAACATCCAAAACCAAGCTACAAAGAACATAACTTCTTGCATCAAGAACATGATCATACCGTAACGCAAACCAATTTGCACGACGGGTGTGTGATCACCAGCTTCACCTTCTTTGATAACATCTCGCCACCAGCCAATCATGACGAGCGCAGCCATTAATATGCCCAGTATCAAGAAGAACCAACCGCCGTTTGAAACTTTGTCGGCACCGTACATATCCATACCGCGTGAGAAGAAAAACTCCATCAAACCGTTTGGATGTTCGGCCGAGCGCGGATGTAAGCCGGCGAAGAATACGACCATGCCCAGCCCCCAAACCGTAGCAGCTACGGCGGAGAAAAATGGCCATGGGCTTGGCTCTACCAGATGATAATCATGTTCTATTGCGTGGTCGGACATTAGCCCCTCCCCTGTTGGTTAATTTGAGTATTTATTATGGTATCTACTGGTACGGGTTCTAATTCCAGAGCCTCTAATTTATCCAGCTGTAATTGCCGCTGCGCGGTGCGAACTGCATCCTTGGTTGGGTTTTCTACGCGGTGAAATGTATATGACAGCGTAATCGTTTTAATTTCGTCCAAGCGTTTATCGTTTTCCATTTCCGGATCAACAAAAAACAAGACGGGCATGGAAACAGTTTCGCCTGGCTCGAGCCTTTGCTCGGTAAAACAAAAACACTCAAGCTTAGAAAAATAAGGTGCAGCTTTAATTGGCGAGACATTATAACTTGCCGTGCCGACGATCGGGTATTTAGTATCATTGGTGGCGGTATAATAAGCCAGCGCATTTTGGCCAAGGTTGACGGTTATAGCAACATCGTCCGGCATAAATGTCCAGCCCAAATTACTGGCAACATTGGCGTCAAACCTAACTTTGATTGCACGCTGGGTTACGGTTTCGCTCATTTGTTCTGCAACACGTGTTGTGCCGCCGTAACCGGTAACCCGACAAAATGTATCGTATAAAGGTTTAGATGCAAAACCGAGGCCGAGCATAGCAAATGCCATAACGCAAAGGCTCAAAACCACCTTACGGTTTGCATTATATTTGCCCATCTCAGCCATCTAGGTGAAGACCCCAAGTTTATAGAGCATGAGTAAAAATACAAAGACAACAAAGCCAAATAAGCTAGCCGCAATACCAAAATTTCGTTTCTTGCGCGCGGCCAGTTCTTCGGCGCTTGGCTTATGATAGCCTATTATTTCTGGATGATAAGGATCTGTCATTTTCTACCCACCAAAACCGGACAAGATATGACTGGCGGCAATAATGCCGAACAGCGCGAATAAATATAATATGGAATATGCAAACAGATTGCGGGCAGCTTTTTCGCCCACACGTACTTTATAGAGTGAAGCCGCATCAAGCCCCATCACATCATCACCTGCATTTGAACGCCAAACTTTGAAAGCTAAGACAATAAAGGCGAGATTTAAGAAACCCGCAACGACCATATATAATGGAGAGCCAAGAGAGGTTGTTGCCAAATATGCACAGCTTGCCGTCAGGATAAGTGCATAAATGAAAATCTGTAAACGGGTAGACTTTGCACCCCTTACATTTGGCATCATTGGAATTCCGGCTTTGCCGTAATCACCTTGTTTATAAAGTGCAAGGGCCCAGAAATGCGGAGGTGTCCACAAAAAGATGATTGCAAATAATGCCAAGGATTCCGTTGTAATACCGCCGCCCGCAGCCGCCCACCCGACCATAGGTGGGAATGCGCCTGCCGCGCCGCCAATAACAATGTTCTGTGGAGTACGGCGTTTAAGCCACACGGAATAAACAACAAAATAATAAAAAATAGTGAAAGCCAATAACCCTGCTGCTAAATAATTAGCGGCAATGGATAAGCCGAGCACAGATGCCACACTCATAATAATACCAAAGGCCAAGACGCTGGACGGTGCCATTTTACCCGCAGGTAAAGGACGTTTTTTAGTCCTGTTCATGACGGCATCAATATCGCGATCATACCACATATTAAGCGCACCAGCAGCACCAGCGCCCACTGCAATACATAAAATAGATGCTACCGCCAGCACCGGGTTCATAGAAGCCGGCGCACAGATCAAACCTACCATAGCGGTAAACACCACCAAAGACATAACCCTTGGCTTCATCAGGGCATAATAGTCCCTCGGTCCAGCTAAGCTCATTTGATGCCTAACTAGGTTAAGCTCGGAAAAACCGTCTATATTTTGCGGGGTTGCATCCATATCTATTTGATTTTCGGTAGCACTTCATATTGATGGAAAGGCGGTGGTGAGGACAATGTCCACTCCAGCGTATTGGCCTCTTCGCCCCAATAATTATCAGCGGCTTTACGCTTTACCCAGAAAGCCTCAATGATCCAAATCAGGAACAAAATAACACCAACTAAGGTGACTATCGCACCGATGGACGACACTTTATTCCAAAATGCAAACTCCGCCGGATAATCAACATAACGGCGCGGCATACCCTGCAGCCCTAAGAAATGCTGCGGGAAGAATATCATGTTTACGCCAATAAAGAAGAACCAGAAATGAGCCGCCGCTAACCATTTATTATAGAGATAACCTGACATTTTACCAAACCAATAGGTAAAGCCTGCAAACATCGCAAACACAGCACCTAAGGCCAAGACATAATGGAAGTGAGACACAATATAATAAGTGTCATGTATAGATGTATCCAATCCTGCACTGGCCATATGCACGCCGGTAACACCACCGATAACAAACATAAAGATGAAAGCCTGCGCCCACATCATCGGAATGGTCATACGGATTGAACCGCCCCACATTGTCGCTAGCCATGAGAAAATTTTGATCCCGGTTGGCACAGCAATGATCATGGTTGCAGCCATAAAATAGGCCTTCAAATCTACATCCATGCCGACCGTAAACATATGATGAGCCCAAACAACGAACCCAACGACACCAATAGCGACCATAGCATAGGCCATGCCAAGATAGCCAAATATAGGCTTACGACTAAAAGTCGAAACAATATGCGAGATAATACCAAAAGCCGGCAAAACCATAATATAAACTTCGGGATGGCCAAAGAACCAGAACAGATGCTGGAACATAACTGGGTCACCGCCCATGGATGGATCAAAGAAACCTGTGCCCGCATTACGGTCAGTAAATAACATAATCAAGCTGGCAGCGAGGACAGGTAGAGACAGCAATAATAGCCAGCTCGTCACCAATACGCCCCAAGCCAATAATGGCATTTTATGTATAGTCATGCCCGGTGCGCGCATATTAAAAATAGTCGTAATAAAGTTAATTGCGCCAAAAATAGACGAGAAACCAGCAGCCAAAAGGCCAATAATAACAAAATCAAAGGCTGGACCAGGATGCCCGGACGTCGACAAAGGCGGATACATAACCCAACCACCTGCAAAACCGTTACCTGACGGACTACCTGGAACAAACATTGATATGAGCAAACAAATCAACGCAACAGGTAGAAGCCAAAACGACAAATTATTCATTCGCGGAAAAGCCATATCCGGCGCCCCGATCATCAGCGGCACAAACCAGTTACCAAAGCCGCCAATAACGGCGGGCATCACCATAAAGAAAATCATCAACAGGCCGTGCATGGAAGCAAACATAGAAAACTTATGTGGACTAGCAAAATACTGCATGCCTGGGTCCATCAACTCCATGCGCATCATAAATGACAAATAGCCACCAATGAGCCCGCCAAGAATAGAAAACACCAAATACAGCGTCCCAATATCTTTGTGATTGGTTGAAAACAGCCAGCGAGTGAAAAACTTAGGCTTATGGTCGGACATACGCCCCTCCTATTTCGCGGCTGCGGTTTGCACCGCGCCAGTTATATTTAATGTGTTTGGTGTTTCTTTTGCAGACGCATATTGTGCACTAAATTGCCCGTCACTAGCGAGCCAATTTTCAAACTTTGCTTTGGAAACCACCATAACCTCTATTGGCATGAAAGAGTGGTTTACACCGCAAATCTCTGAACACTGCCCGTAATACGTCCCCTCTTCGCCAGCATGGACCTTAAACCAAGTCTCATTAATTTTACCAGGAATAGCATCAATCTTTATGCCAAATTGCGCGACAGAAAAAGCATGTATATTATTGTTAGACGTCACCAGAAGTTTAACGACTGTATCAACAGGCACAACTAAAGGAGCATCTGAAGCTAACAAATATGGGCGCCCATCAAGACGCGGCTCATCAGCAGGGCGTGCTTCAATTTTTGCGATAATTTGCGGGTGGCTTAATCCAAACTTTTCATCATTAGGGATATCAACGATATTAGAGATATATGGATCGACATTTTCATGGTCAGGATAGGCATATTCCCAGTTCCAAGTATTCCCTGTAACCTTAACGACCAAACCCGCCTCTGGAATTACATCTTGATAATAAAGAAGTTTCATACTTGGTATAACTAAAATAACCAAAATGATTACCGGCACCAATGTCCAGACAACTTCCAACATGGTATTATGCGAGGTCTTAGAAGGATTGGGATTTGCTTTGGCGCGGAACTTGATCAGAATAATAACCATGAGCACCAGAACAAATATAACAATACCAATCATCAATGGCACGATCCAATAATTAGTTATATTGGTAATGCTGTCCATAACCGGCGTCACTGAGCGCTGTAGCCCAAGACCACCATCGGTTGGCCCGTTTTTACCTTCTGCAAATGCCGTAACAGCAGACGCAAGTCCTAATAGTGTGAACGCACTGGACGTCGCTAATCGCGAAATACGCATATCCCCTCCTCATTTTATCTACAATCTTTTGCAGATACTCTGGATTAAACCAATTCAATTTCCGTTACAGCCAAAACAAATAGACAAATTGTCGCAGGTTCCGTGCCATATGGTCGCAATGAATATGGTGTTAGGGCTTGCAAGACAAGCCATTATTGGACAAAACCCTCATATATTTTAGCCACAATATTTTTTTAGTGATTTTTTTACGGATTTTCCAAACTTATGAGCAACTTTGTATTTGAAGATAGTGGGCTTGGGCGTGCTGACGCCCAAAAGATCCTCGATGAAACCCTTCGTGGTTCTGATGACGGGGAATTATTCGTCGAGCGCGGCTCAAGCGAATCGCTTGGCTTTGACGATGGTCGTTTAAAAACCGCCAATTTTGACACAAGCCGCGGATTTGGCCTGCGCTGCGTTGCCGCAGAGACCACAGGCTTCGCCCAAGGCACAGAACTAACCGTAGATGCACTCGGCCGAGCAGCCAGTGCTGTGACGTTGGCTAAGGCTGGGCATGCTACCCCCATTGTGGCTTCTTCGCCGAAACGCACTAACAGACAATTATACCCCGCCATCAATCCCATTGACGGCCCCGCGTTTTTGCCGAAAGTTGAACTATTGGCCAAAATTGACGCCTATGTGCGCGCTAAGGACAGCAAGGTTGTTCAGGTCAGCGCGAACCTAGCCGCCTCGACCCGCACCATTGCTATTTTGCGCGCAGGCGGTGAACGCTATGATGATGTACGGCCATTGGTGCGCATATCAGTTTCCGTCACGGTTGAAAAAGACGGACGACGCGAAAACGGCTATGCAGGCGCAGGTGGCCGCGCCGCCTATGCAGATTTTATTACAGAAGATAGCTGGAAAGCCTTGGCCGACGAAGCCCTGCGCAGTGCATTGGTTAACCTAAAAGCCGTGCCCGCACCGGCCGGCTCTATGGATGTAGTGCTTGGCCCCGGTTGGCCCGGTGTCCTTTTGCACGAGGCTATTGGGCACGGTCTTGAAGGTGATTTTAACCGCAAAGGCACTTCGGCTTTTTCTGGACGTGTCGGTGAGCGCATTGCTGCCCCCGGCGTCACCGTGGTCGACGACGGCACCATTCAAGGGCGGCGTGGTTCCATTACTATAGACGACGAGGGCACACCGTCCGCACGCAATGTCTTAATCGAAGACGGCATCCTCAAAGGCTATCTCCAAGACCGCCTCAATGCACGGCTCACCGGCGTTGCGCCTACAGGCAATGGGCGGCGCGAAGGTTTTGCCCACGCGCCCATGCCGCGCATGACCAACACATTTATGCTGTCGGGCGATAAACATAAAGACGAGATTATTGCAGACCTCAAAGACGGCATATACGCCACCAATTTTGGCGGCGGACAGGTTGATATTACATCTGGTAAATTTGTCTTCCAATGCACCGAAGCCTACCGCGTTAGAAACGGCAAAATCGAAGAACCCGTCAAAGGCGCAACCCTGATCGGCGACGGCCCGACCGTCCTGACGCAAATAAAGCATATTGGCGACGACAGCGCCCTTGATCCGGGCATAGGTGTTTGCGGTAAAGGCGGGCAAACCGTGCCCGTAGGCGTAGGCCAACCAACATTATATATTGAGAACCTAACAGTGGGTGGATCGGCTGTATAATTGGTGGGTTAGTGCCATATTTTATGGCACCAAATATACATAAATAAATTACTTTAGTGCTTCCGAATCGTTTTTGTCCCTGTTAAATGAGCCCTGTAAATAAAACTGTTATTTTGGGGCTGGCGCAGGATCGGTTCCGACAGGTGAAAACCTGATTTGTGAAAAGGAATTAAAATGCGTAAACCAACGGGAAACCCAAGCGGCAAATTAGTCGAAATTGACTTTATGAGTATTGGTAGGCTTGCCTTGGCTGGCTTGTTTATGATTGCAATTTACTTATTCATGCAAGCAAACCCGGCGGGAACTGGTATCGATAGCACGCTTCTTGTCATCGCAGCGGTTATCGGCGGTTATATGGCGCTTAACATTGGCGCCAATGATGTCGCCAATAATGTCGGCCCCGCCGTTGGCGCGGGCGCGCTGACTTTGTTGGGTGCGATTTTAATTGCTGTGGTTTTCGAAGCGGGCGGCGCATTAATTGCCGGCGGCGATGTGGTGAAAACCATTAAAAAAGGCATTATTGACCCCGCCATGATACCCGATACCCAGACATTTATCTGGGTGATGACGGCTGCCCTTCTTTCTGCGGCTATTTGGCTGAACATAGCTACCTATTCGGGCGCACCCGTATCCACTACCCATTCTATTGTCGGTGGTGTTCTCGGCGCAGGGATTGCGGCAGGCGGTTGGAGTATTGCCGATTGGGGTCAGGTACAAAAAATTGTTGCCAGCTGGGTGATCTCCCCTGCTCTCGGCGGCATTATCGCGGCTTCATTCCTCTTGCTTATTAAGCAAACCGTTCTGCGCAAAGATGACAAAAAGGCGGCGGCACTTCAATATGTACCTATTTTTATGGGTATTATGGCTTGGGCTTTTACCACCTATATCATCTTAAAGGGCATTAAGAAAATCGTCAAAGTCGATTTTCCTATTGCTCTTGGTCTTGGTTTTCTAGGGGCTATCCTTGTTTATATACTCGTCAAAATTATTATCACCAAACGGGCTGAGAAAATTAGAAATACCCGCAAAGGCATTGACCGCCTATTTACTATTCCGCTTATTGTTGGCGCCGCATTTTTAAGCTTCGCCCACGGCGCGAATGATGTCGCCAATGCCGTAGGCCCACTGGCCGCCATTAATGAAGCCGTGCGTGGTGGCGATATAGCATCAAAGGCACATATTCCGCTTTGGGTGATGATGATTGGCGCTCTGGGTATTGCTGTCGGACTTGCCTTATATGGCCCGAAACTCATAAAAACTGTCGGCAACGAGATTACGGAACTGGACAAAGTACGGGCGTTTTGTGTGGCACTGGCAGCAGCGATTACCGTGATTATAGCCTCACAAATGGGCCTACCCGTTAGCTCCACCCACATTGCTGTGGGCGGTATTTTCGGGGTTGGTTTTTTGCGCGAACATCTCCACACAAATTACAATCATAAAATTGATAAAATCCGCCGCCATATGCGCGAGGAAGAAGAAAAAGACGAAGCTACCATTGATGCATTTATCGAAAAATTTAACTCTGCCAAAGTCGAGGAAAAACGTCTAATATTGGTTGAACTAAAACGCAAAGCCCGCAGAGAAGAGATTACTTGGTGGGAAAGACGTCGTGTCAAAAAAGCTTTCAAAGCCAAATTGGTCGAACGCTCTATGCTGCTCAAAATTGTTGCCGCATGGGTGTTTACCGTTCCCGTAGCTGGCCTTCTCTCCGCAGCCCTATTCTTTATGCTGCGCGGGATTATGATAGCTTAGCTTTCCCGTCTTAATCTCTAAAGGGGCAATTGACCAAAACACGTTCAAGGTGTAGTCTCCATATATGGAGACTTATAGATGGGATAAGCGGCGAGAGAAAAAGCTAAAGCGCAAACGCTTTGCCAGCATTACGGTTTTCGATGCTATTTTGTTATTTTTGATTTTCTGTCTGGGGCTGTTTTTCTTCTACGCCTTCTTATCAATGTCTTTTAGGACAAGCTATTGCTTTGAGCAAATAGCCAATTATGGGACAACAGAGATTACCCCATCCGTTTTCAAAGCCCTGTATTTTATATCGCTTATCCTATTTGCCCTTTGGGGTACCTTGCTTGTGTTAAATCTCAAAAGCCGCCCTAACTGGCTGCGCTTTATCTGGGATACGATTATCGGGTGCAGTATTATTATCATGTGTGGCTTGTATTTCCATTTAAGCGTATGGGGACATCCAAACCCACCTGATGGTACACTCGGGATCGGCGAAGGTGTCTGGACAACTGAGAACGGCACACCTGAATGGCGCAAACTTCCGCCCCTACAAATACCTCTGGATTGGACGGGGGGAACAGTTGAATATTTCTCTGACTATCACCGCCAAGAATGTGTCTGGCTTGATAGAAATGAAATAGGCATTACCTTGGGAAGAGCCGCTACAGTGGACAATTTTGAAGTCTACTTGCATCAAATCCAAAACGGAGGGTTAAAGGAATCTTTCGATAATTATCGTTGGCCAGATGAAATCAAACTATCCGAATATATTGCCGCATTTTTGCACCCGACTAGCCATATAGAATGGCTACGCGACACCCAATTGACCCGCCCCCTCTCCCCAGAAGAAAAACAGCGGTTCCTTGACAAGCGAGCCTGTATTAAACGTCAATATGATCCAAGCAATCCCAAAATAAGGCCACGTTTTCAAATAGAAGAAGCATGTGACCCCTCCGAAGTCCCCTATTGGCCACCCGGGTATTGGTAAAGCAATTAATATTAACCTGCTAAAACGACTCGCGGTATACTGGTCTGTGAGGCATTAGGTGCTAATGCTTATATGTGGGCAGGTTTATTTTCCATTTAATACAAAGGGGGACATATGTCCAAAATGAATATATTTGATATGATTATGGCGGCCCAAGGCGGCAAAGCTGCTGGCAATATGGGCAGCCAGTTTGGTCTCAATGCCAAGCAATCCCAAGGTGCGATTGCGGCTCTATTGCCTGCGATTTCCTCAGCACTGAAGAAAAACACAGCAAGCCCTCAAGGCTTGCAGGGTCTATTGGGTGCACTGCAAGGTGGTCAGCATCAGCAATTCCTCGATAACGCCGATACATATGCCAAACCGGAAACCCGCGATCAAGGCAATGCTATTTTGGGGCATTTATTTGGCTCCAAAGACGTCAGCCGCGCCGTTGCAGGACATGCAGCCAAGCAATCCGGAATTGATACGAGCGTGCTTAAGAAAATGCTGCCCATGGTCGCAACAATGGCTATGGGATCTCTGTCCAAGCAAACACAAGAACCAAGCATGGCGAGCCAGCTTGCGGGTCTTGCGCTTAGTGGCAGCGGGCAACAGCAGTCTAGCGGCCTTGGTGGAATGTTGGGCGGCATGCTCGGCGGGCTATTGGGCGGTGGTCGTCATCAAGCCAAAGCCCAAGTTAGCCAGCAGCAAGCACAACAGCAAGGCTTAGGCATTCTTGGCAATCTGCTAGATGCAGACGGCGACGGTAACAATATGGATGATATCCTCGGCTTAGCGATGAAAAGCATGATGAAGTAAATAACTTCACCGCAGACAAAAATTTTGGCAATAGAAAAAGCCCGGAGCAAATACTCCGGGCTTTTTTTGTTCGGTTGTTTTACCAACATTTATTCAGCTGGTTCAGCTTCGGCTTCAGAACGTTTCTCTTCCCATTTCGCCATATCCTCACCTAACGTATCAAGATGCATCAAGCGTTTGATAAACGGAGAAATGACGACCAGAAAGAACCCAATTCCAACGGTAACGACACCGTATTTCCAATAGACGGCCAAGACTTGCGCCTTGTCACCACCCTCTATGGCACCATCACCGATCGTTGCTTGTGCAATGATCGCTGAAACGGCATTGCCGCCCGCTGATGCGAGAAACCAAGCGCCCATAATAAGCCCGACCATCATAGGGGGTGAAAGGCGTGTCATGGCCGACAAACCTACAGGTGAAAGACAAAGTTCACCAGTTGTGTGTAGCAAGTAAATCAGGAAGACAAATAGTACAGGTGTCAAATCCATGCCGTTATTAGCACCCCATACAAATACAAGATAACCAAGGCCGAGTTGAATAACACCAAGCCCAAACTTAAACGGGGCTGACGGATCTTTGCCTCGCATAGCTAGCCAAGCCCAAGCCCAGGCAAATATCGGACCAAGAAATACAATATACATTGCATTTAGAGATTGGAATGTCGCCGCAGGAACTTCTTCACCCATAACCATTCGGTTGACGTGTTCATCCGTATAAATATTGAGCGATGAACCAGCCTGCTCAAATAAAGCCCAAAACAATACGTTCAAGCTTATTAAAAAGACGGCTGCAATAATACGCTGAAATTCGCGGCTGTTTAATTGCGTAATGCAAATAAATAGGATGTAACCTAGAACCACGACGCTAGCGATTACCAAGAGCCAGTTGACAGCATCTTGTGAGCGCACAAAATACCAGATGAACAAAATACCAACCAAGGTACATAGATAGATTAGCCATTCTTGTGATAAACCCAAGAATTGCTTTGCCTTTAATTTAGCTGGGTTCGGCGGCTCTCCGGCTCCGTGAAGCCAGCCTTTGCCGATTGTAAACATAATAAGTCCGAACAACATACCAACACCAGCAGCACCAAAGCCCCAATTCCAACCTAATGATTCGCCGAGACGAGCCGATACAATGGCACCTAACGCCGCGCCCAAGTTAATACCAACGTAGAAAAGCGTGAAACCAGAGTCTCTCCGTGGGTCTACTTTGGCATATAAATCACCAACAAGAGCTGAGATATTGGCCTTTAAGAAACCAACGCCCGCAATAATAAAGGAAAGCGATAGATAGAAAACGTTCATAACAAACGGGTCACGCATTGTCGGATCAGACACAGGCGCTCCCTCAAAAGCCATACCTAAATGACCTAAAACAAGTAGCCCTGCTCCAAGTGCAATAGCTTTTCTGTACCCTAGATATCTATCTGCAAGTACGCCGCCGATTACGGGTGTTATATATACAAAAGCAACATAGGCACCGTAAATTCCGTAAGCTGCATCCCTATCAAATAAGAAGTGCTTGGTTAGGAAGAATATAAGTATGGCGCGCATACCGTAATACGAAAATCTTTCCCACATTTCTGTGAAGAAAAGGATGAAAAGGCCTTTTTCGTGGCCCCGCATTTGAGCCAGCGCCATGAACACGCCAGCGAGGATAACCACCAGCATAACCCATTCTAGTTTTGTGACATGCAGGACAGATGCACCCCAAATTAAAGCTACTGCACCAAGAATTACACCAATTAGAATTTTTGTAAATTCTGATGACGAAATTGTATTTGAAGTCTTTATAAGACTAGACATAAATATTCCCCTAAAAAATTATTATAAATTATGGTCTGGGGCAAAAGACACTATCGCCCCCTTAGACTCAAGTGTTTTCTTCACAATTGATATAAATTAACAAACCTTGCGGCTTTGTAACTTTATTTTACGACGGGTGTCGTTTAACAGCAAGCTTAGATGAAAAGGGATCACTATGTCTATTATAAAGCCTTCTATAAAACCGTCCGAGGCCGAAGTTGAAATCTTACAAATTCTTTGGGATGAGCAGCCATGCAGTGTACGCCGCGTTCACGAAGCTATCGCCGACAGCAAAGATGTTGGCTATACCACCATACTTAAACAATTACAGCGCATGCAGGACAAAGGCTTAGTGACCCGCGAGCAGGGCGAGGGCAAAGCATTCCTGTATACGGCGTCGCAACCAGAAGGCCAAACCCAGAGCAAATTACTGGGACGGTTAATGAAAACCGCCTTTCGCGGCGATGTCAATGAGTTGGTTATGCACGCACTTGGCGATGCCTCCGCATCCGGCGAAGACCTAGAGGCTATCAAAGATTTCATTGCCCAAATCGAATCTAAAGGGGACGCATAATGAATTTGCTCCCAAATATGAACTTAGTCGCTGACAGTCTTGGCTGGGCGGTTTTACATTCTTTATGGCAAGGCGCCCTCGCCGCCTTTATAGTCTATAGCGTTCGCAACCTAACCCGTGAGCGTGCCTCAGAAGCTCGTTATTTTACTGGTATTGTCACTTTGTCTGCATTGCTCTGTGCCTTTATCGGCACGTTCATTTATTATTACGCAACAGGCGCAGAAGCTATGTCTCTCAGCCTTGGCCTAGAGCAAACAATTAATTTGGCTCTGCCGAGTGTTGTTGATACGGCAGCGGCGAATCCGTTGCTAAAGCTTGCAGATTATACACGCTTAATCGGCCTGTTTTGGACAGTCTGTTTTGCAGTACTGGGTGTACGCTATTTATCCGCATTCCGCCTTACACATAAATTACGCACCCACGGTATTTCGGATTTGACCGAAGACTGTCAGGCGCGATTTAGAGCGCTTGTCGAAACGTCCGGCGTCAATCCAAAAGTGCGCGCGTATTTTTCAAAGCACGTTTCCAGCCCCATCACAT
>JAJFFM010000195.1 GCA_021776675.1 Robiginitomaculum sp. | reverse complement strand
GCTCTTCACGCCAAACCATGATGGCTTCGAAGGTCAGTGCACTTTCGCAGAGGCCTTTTATCATTGTGTCGCGGCCTGCCTCGATACGTTTGGCAATGGCGATTTCGCCTTCGCGGGACAGAAGCTCAACCGTACCCATTTCACGCAGATACATCCGCACAGGATCGTCGGTTCTATCGTGGGCTGGCTTGGAATTGCCGCCTTTGACAACGCGACTGTCGGCCTTGGTCAGGGTGTTGTTGGCCGTATCGCCTTGGTCTTTATCATCAACCACAGAAATCCCTAAATCGGAAAGCTCAGATAAGGTAACTTCGATTTGATCAGGTGTGACCTCGTCGGTGTTTAAATGCTTGTTAAGTTCGGATGTGGCGAGTAGGCCGCTTTTCTTGGCCACAGCAATCATGCGCTTCACTTCAACATCATTCATGTCGAGCATAGTAGTTTTTTCTTTTGACGCGGATTGAGTTGCTTCTATAGCTGTCTCTTCAACAACATCTCTTTTGGCCGTTTTCTTTGTCGCTTCTTGGGCCGACTTACTGGCTGCTTTAGCCATAAATATTCTCCATTGTATGGCGGTAAAAAAGACCCTTAACCAAGGCCTGCCCAACGCCAAAATAGCCCCGCCCCGCCGAAAACTTTTCAGTTTTGCTGGCAGGTGGAGCCGTTTCTTTCACGCTCACACAAAGTATGAGCTAATTTCTATGCACGCAACTAAGACTTTTTAGGTCCCACTGCGCGTGACAAACGCTGTAATACGTCCGCTTTTTCGGAACGAATGGTGTCGGCCAATCGTCCGCGTGTTTCGTCTCTGGCTGCGTGGACGTTCTCTTGTCCTAGCAATTTCTGTGCCTCAGCCAACCATATTTCCTGCCGTTTGACCCAACTTGCATCAACACCACCCATGGCGGCAATAGCAAGATTGCGTTCCCGTACGAAAGGCTTGATGGCTGCGGCCAGTCCTTCATTCTCTATATGGGCAAGCAAGGCACGTTTATCAACCGCTATTGTGTCCTGCCAATAGCTTAAAAGTGCATTTTGTATGCTTTCGCAGGCACTTGATGTGAATTTCAGGCCAAACAATGTTTGGTCAATAGCTTCTAGCAGTTCTGGCCATTCTAAAACGGCACCAATCAGTCGCCGTTCGCGGGCGGCGTGTTGGGCTTCTGGTTGCATTTTACTTTGCTGAGATTTGGTTGGTTTTTGCTTGCCGCCCCAAGAGCCTTTTTTGCCGTATTTATTGTTACCCGGTACCCATTTTGGTCTTCCGAACTCTTTATCGAACCGACCCAGCAAAGCCGTTTTATATTGGTCGCGAACACCTTCGTCGCTTATTTCTCTTAGGGCATCAAAAATACGGTTTTTAAGACCAGCCTTGGCTTCGGGGCTATCCAAAACTTCACGCTCAACCTCGCGTCGCCATAACATATCGACAAGGGGTACGGATTTCTCTAAAACCTGCCCCATAGCTGTGGGCCCTTTAGTCCTAATAAGATCGTCTGGGTCTTGTCCTTCGGGCATGAGCGCAAAGCGCAAGGTTTGTCCCGGCCGTAGTAAAGGCAAAGCCCGCTCAACTGATCTAAATGCTGCGCGAAGTCCCGCTTTGTCGCCGTCAAAACACAATGTTGGCTCAGGCCCCGCTCTCCATAATAATGCCAATTGGTCTTCGGTTAAGGCCGTACCGAGCGGTGCGCAGGCATGTTCAAATCCTGCACGGACAAGGGCGATAACATCCATATAGCCTTCAGCCACAATAAGTCCGCGTGCCCCATTACTTGGGCTGTGCAATGCTTTGCGAGCTTCGGGATAACGGTACAGAACACTCCCTTTGTGGAAGATATTTGTTTCCGGCGAGTTTAAATACTTGGCTTTAGCGCCTGCTTCCATAGCCCGCCCGCCAAAAGCGATAAGCCGCCCGCGCGCATCGGTAATTGGGAACATGATACGGTTGCGAAACCTGTCCCACGGTTTTTTATTTTCACGATTGTCATCGGGCTTAATAATCATACCCGCTTCAACAAGTCTATCCACGGAGGCACCTTGTTGGGTCATTTCGTCGACCAGTGCATTGAAACTATCTGGGGCAAAACCAATACCAAAACGCTTGCAGTCCTCACCCGTCAAGCCGCGCCCTTTGAGGTAAGTACGCGCATCTTTACCAATTTCACGGCGTAGGGATTTTTCAAAAAATTCTTTTGAACGCTCAATCCAGCTAATGGTTTTTTTATTGGATGCGGCGCGGGCTTCGGCCTTAGGGTCTGCGGCAGGAAGCTCCATGCCCGCCATAATCGCAAGCCGCTCTACGGCTTCGGGGAAACTTAGACCCTCAACCTCCATGAGAAATGAAATGGCATCGCCGTGCTTGCCGGAAGAAAAGCAGTGGTAAAACCCTTTCTCGTCATTAACAAAAAATGATGGTGTTTTCTCGTTTGTGAACGGGGATAATCCGGCAAATTCACGACCCTGACGCTTTAATTTGACATGCTTTCCCACTACATCCGAAGGTCGGATGCGGGCTTTAAGTTCTTCGATAAAATGTTCGCCAAATTGCATGGGTGTAATGTAGTGTGGATGGGAGAGAAATGCGAGTCTTGAAAGGGATACTTATGTCTAAAGATGAAAACATTAAAACTGCTATGGCAACAGCAGCAAGATTGTTCGGAGATAAAATTCCGGAAACCGGTGCGCCGCCTGTATTTGGCCAAGCTAGCTTTGCCCATATCTACGGAGAAATTTGGCCGCGCAAGGGATTGGATTTAAAAACCCGCTCACTCATTACAGTTGCCGCCTTGGTCGCCATGGATAAGCCAAAAGAACTAGCCATACATTTAAAAGGCGCGCTGAATGTAGGGTGGACCAAAGAAGAGCTAACCGAGGTCATACTGCATTTAAGCTATTACGCAGGTTTTCCCACAGGCATAGAGGGCGCCAAGGTTTTGGAAGAGGTTTGTGCTGGAGCGGATTAAACTCGGAAGAAAATTTATTTTCCGTCCCGAAAACTAATAATTTCGCCGTGGGTTTTGTGGTCTGGGGATAAGAGCGGGACTATGCGGCGGGCTATATCAACTGGTTTTGGCAATGTGTCCGGGTCTTCTCCGGGCATGGCTTTGGCGCGCATTTTCGTGCTGACTGGCCCGGGATTGAGTAAATTTACCCGCAGATTTGATTTTTCGGTTTCTGCTGCCCAGCACTGTACCAGCGCATCCAAAGCTGATTTACTAGCGGCATATGCACCCCAAAATGCGTTTCTGGATTGTGCGCCGCGTGAGCTAACAAATACGGCGCGGCCAGAAGGTGATGCCATCAATAATGGCTCAAATGACCGTATCAGGCGGAAATTTGCCGTCACATTAACCGCCATGGTTTCGTCGAATAATTTAGGCGTAATATGCGGCACGGGCGCTAATTCCCCAAGTACACCTGCATTGGCCAATAGGCCGTCGAGCCTACCCCAGCGCTCGTAAACGGCGGCGCCCAATTGGTCGATGCCGTCAAGCATTTTGAAATCCATCGGTACAACCGTACATTCGCCGATGCCGTCTTGTTCTTTGGCCAATGCGCGGATGGCATCATCCAAATCCTCTAACCCGCCTTGGGTACGGGCAGTGGCAATAATGTGGGAACCTGCTTTGGCTAATTCGATAGCGCTAGCATATCCGATACCG
>JAJFFM010000194.1 GCA_021776675.1 Robiginitomaculum sp. | reverse complement strand
TGCCGTCTGGTGATAGCGCAGGCTTGATATATTCACGGTTCAATCATCCCAATGCAGAGATCACCGAAGACCGCCTTGCTGTCTATGAGGGCGCAGAAGAGGGTGTGGTTTGTGCGTCCGGCATGGGTGCGATTTCTAGTGCGCTTTTGTCGGTCTTGCGTCCCGGTGATGTGTTGGTACATGGTTCACCTATTTACGGCGGTACGGAAACTCTAATCCGTAACTTGTTGTCCCAGTTCGGTATTCAATCGGTCGAATTCCAAGACGGCCTAGATCCGGCCAGCCTTGATGCGGCTATTGAGAAAGCCCAGAAAATGGGGCCGGTCAAAATGATTTATATGGAAACGCCCGGCAATCCGACCAATTCTATTTTTGATTTTGAAATCCTGAAAAATGCACAAGAAAGACTTGAAAGAGAAACAGGCGTACGCCCTGTCACAGTTTGTGATAATACTTTGCTTGGCCCTGTGTTCCAACAAGCAGTCAAAAACGGTATTGATCTGGCCGTGTACTCGCTGACTAAATATGTTGGTGGTCATTCTGATTTGATCGCAGGTGCGGTTATGGGTAATGGTGCAGCCATTAAAGCCGCACGCGGTATTCGTAATGCTATGGGCATGAACCTTGACCCGAATACGGCGTGGATGTTGTCTCGGTCGCTAGAAACACTCAGCATCCGTATGCAGCGCGCCTCAGATAGCGGCGAGAAAGTCGCGGCTTGGTTAGCGAGCAATCCCTATACCAAAGTCAAAGTCCTACACCCAGATCATATTAAAGACCCGGCGTATCAGGCGGTATATAAACGCCAATGCTCAGGCCCTGGTTCTACGTTCTCATTTGTCATCGACGGTACGCGCCAAGATGCGTTTAAAGTCATCAACGGCATGTCACTGTTCAAATCTGCGGTGTCTCTAGGTGGTTCTGAGAGTTTGGTTTGCCATCCGGCCTCAACCACACATTCCGGCATCCCTGTGGATGTGCGCGAACAGGGCGGTTTGACTGAAGGTCTCATCAGGATTTCTATTGGCCTTGAGCATCCGGATGATTTGATAGCCGATTTAGACGCAGCCCTGCGCGGTGTTTATCAATAGATGAAGAGGGAAATATTCACTATTGATGCGTATGATATCCTTAACTGGGATGTATTCCATAATGAGTTTGCCAAAAAGTTTGATTTTCCTGATTACTATGGGCGAAATATGGATGCGTGGATAGATTGCATGAGTGATGTCTGCATGGGTCGTGATATGCTGACAATTAATATAGAAAATGCTAAAATTCTAGAAAAACAAGCACCGGATATTTTGGCCGCATTAAATAATTGCTGTAGTTTCGTGAATTATCGTTTTATAATTGAAGGCCATGAGCCGATTATTTGCCTGTCTTATAGTTTAGCGTAAAATACCCCACCATCCGCTCATTCCGACGAAAGACTGTATCCAGCTTAAGTAATTATGTGCGAGTCTTACTCGCTCTTTATTGGCTGGATACCGTGTTGTGGCTCGGTATGAGCGGATATTGTAAAGTTTGCTGAGACATCCACCCAATTGAATCGGTTCCGGTATAAAAAAGGGCTATTTTTAGCTGATTTTTGATGTTTTTCTTGAAACCTGCCTGTCTTTACGGTGCCTCTTAACCAATAGTAACGATTCATTAACCATATTATTCTTGGTAACAAGAATGGTAATTAGGGGGAATTATGCTGGCTGGAACCGCACTTCGACATCAAATGATATTACCACAGCAGCAATATGTTTATGACTATTGGCGCTCAAAATGTCGGGCAGGGCAGCTTCCTAGCCGCGCTGATATTGACCCTTCGGACATATGTGAACATTTGCCAATGATAACGGTTATCGAAGCTTGCCGTGCGGCTGATAAGACACGGTTCAAATACAGATTAGCCGGAACAGGATTTTGGGATTTGTTTGAAGACGAAATTTCCGGTCAATATATCGACGAGCTTCCCCTTGGAAATAGACGTGCATATTGGCATCGTGTGCTCAGCCGTGTGATGGATTTACGGCGCCCTTCAGCTGGTGTGACTAAGCCGGGCACCCCGATGCGGGGGCACTTGGCTCAGTTTTGGATTAGATTACCTTTGTCAGATGACGGTGAGAATGTGACCTCTATCCTTGGTTTTGACCATCTGGTCAAATATTCAGAGCTAGAGCAGCATGCAACAGAGCCAGAAAAAATATTCGCATAATATCAAGGACCTAATGCGTAGTTTGGCATTACTCTGAAAATGTTCTTAGTTCTTTATTCACTATAAAATAGGAATATAATCCTTTAATAGTTAAATAGTCCTATATCCTTCCTCTAGCCTGGAGGATATATGAGTGACCAATCTAAACTACAAGAGAAAGCTTTGGCACAATTGGTGTGTGCAATTGTAGCAATAGAATTCGGGGTGCCGAGCACTGGATTAATTAGTCGTACCAAAGGCCCCGCACATATGAGCTTTGCAAGACAAGTCGCCATGTATTTAATGCATGTTGTCTTCCAAATACGCATTGCTAAGGTCAGCCGCGCTTTCACCCGCGACCCAAGCACGGCAAGTTATGCGTGCCAGTTAATTGAGAGCGAACGAGACGATCCACTTTTTGACCAAAAGTTACAAAAGTTGGAAGAGTTCCTAAACTCCGCTCTTATCTTAAAGACAATTAAAGGCACGGTATAAATATGTTGCAGGAGAGAGGGATACTTAAATTAATGCTGGACAAACGCGGTGTCATTATTGCCCAACAGGCACGATGTGATGTATATGCGATTGTTCCGCGCGGGGACAGAAGGTGTCGCCCTGTTGGGTGGGTGCAGAGCAAAACCCTCGCAAATTTATTAGCCCGTGGTTCCGTTGTGAAAAAAAATGATAGCTATATTCTGGATAAAAATTTTAAGCACCGCGAAACTACGGCGAAAATCCACGGACATGATGAAGCCTTTGCCAACCAACACCGCCAAATGGAGGCGCGAGAGATTTACCATCCCGACGGCATTAAACGCCCTGCGCGAATTAATAGTCATCTGTCTGCATTAACGCGCTTAGCCAATATGAAAACCAAAAACGGCCAAAGCTTTTTGGACGCCCACGAGATTGAGGCGGCGCACCGTTTTGCCGCTGATTATGGGCGCTCCATGATGTCTGCAATCTCCACACAGAGCTATAGCGGGAACTCTTCTGGAGATAGACGTTCCATAAATACGGCAGAGCATATAACCATAAGCGCTTTGGATGCCCGTAAGCGGATCATGGACAGTTTGGAAATGGTCGGGCCGGGTTTGGACAAGGCGTTAACAGCACTTTGCAGCGGTGATATGAGTATTGGAGCTCTGGAATTATCCGAAAATTGGGCAAAAGGATCCGGCAAAACCGTGCTGAAATTGGCTCTATCACGGCTCAGTGTTTATTATGGCTGTCGCGCTGGTATTGGGGCAAAACGATCATGCTAAAACTAGGTAAGTAGCTGTGCCGCGTCTTGCTTAATCCGGCTAATCATAGCGTGGAGGCCGTTAGAGCGCTGAGGGGTCAAATGTTCCTCTAGTCCAAGCTTAGACAAAATTGATACAGCATCAATATCAGTAATTTCTTGCGCAGTGCGCCCAGAAAAAATTATTAAAACTACGGCTACTAATCCTTTGACGATATGCGCATCGCTATCACCGCGAAAATTAAGGACAGGGTTGTTGGTGCCGTCTTTATCAATTTCAACAACCAACCAGACTTGTGAGACGCAGCCATTAACTTTGGTGTTTGTATTACGTTCAGCTTCAGTGAGCGGAGCCAGAGATTTACCAAGCTCGATAACATGCATATAGCGGTCTTCCCAGTCATCTAGAAAGGAAAAATCGTCAATCATGTCTTGTATGTTTTGCGGCATATCCATCATGGCCGACACATAAGGGCATGCCAACCAAAACACAAGAGGGCCATTGCATGATGTTATAAGTAGACAAAGCGGTATGTGCGATTTTGACCACTTGCACTAAGTATGGCCTATGTCATAAAGGTACAAATAAAGATGAGAGATTTATGACAGACCCGCATTTTCCAGACTTGCTCCTTTGGGCTATACCGTTTTTTATGCTTTGTATTGTGGGGGAAGTTTTGTGGCTTAAATTTCACCCTATCAAAGATGCTTATACGTTCAAAGATGCGCGTACATCATTGATAATGGGGATTGGGTCGAGTATTAGTGATGCTTTGTTAAAAGTTTTGATGGTCGGGACATTGTTCTGGGTTTGGCAGTTTAGGTTCTTTGATTTGGGCAATTCAATTTGGATTATTTTGCTTGCGTTAGTGGCGACGGATTTCGTCTATTACCTAATCCATTATACCTATCATAAATCCCGTTGGTTCTGGGCAACCCATGTTGTACATCATTCATCCGAGCATTATAACTTAACAACGGCTCTACGCCAGCAATGGACGAACGGTATTTCGGGAACGGTTTTCTTTAAGGTACCTTTGGTTTTGCTTGGCATCCACCCGGGCATAATCGTGTTTGTTATGGCGATTAACTTGATATATCAATTCTGGTTCCACACGGAAACCATAGATAAAATGCCCCGTTGGTTTGAAGCCGTCATGAATACGCCGTCCCATCACCGTGTACACCACGGCCGTAATGCTCGTTATCTTGATTGTAATTATGCGGGGATATTTATCATTTGGGACCGGATGTTCGGTACATTTGTGCCAGAACTACCAGACGAAAAAGTTGACTATGGTATTGTCAAACCACTGACCACTTATAACCCGTTTAAAGTAGCTTTCGCAGAGTTTTTTGCCATTGCTAAAGACGTGTTCGCGAAGGACTTAACCTTGGGACAGCGTTTTAAATATCTGTTTGCAGCTCCTGGGTATTCTCATGACGGTACTCGTGAAAATGTAGCTCAGATTAAGCAAGCGTACATCAAAAAACATCCCGACCAGGCGGATACACCTGGTTTACCTTTATCTTAAGACATTATTAGCCATATTTTTGCACAATAAGCCTCAAGTTTAATTGTTCGATCTTTTTATGACCGGTGGAGGATATTATGCGTATATTTAAAAGTGCTTTGGCGGCAATGGCAATCTTGGCTTTGGCGGGTTGCTCAACTACGGCCTTAAATCCAAATTACCAACAAAGCACAATCTACAAAGGCAGCAATCCTTACGCCCCACAGGAAGTACCCATTGGTAACGGGGAAACGGCTGTGGTTAAGCAGGTTGATTACCAAACACAAGCGGCAGCTCCGGTTAGGTATGAGCAACAACAAGCAGTATCTTCTGCAAATTATGTGGAATGTGTTTCCAAAGAGAGTAACCGTAAAATACTGGGTACAACTGCTGGTGGAGTTATTGGCGCGATAGCAGGCCGCAAGATTGCGGGTAATAACAAAACCTTAGGGACTGTAGCAGGCGCAGCTATTGGTGGAGCCGCCGGTTACGGTATTGCAGATAAGACAATTGCTTGTGATCGTGCACCCATTGTTCGCCAAAATGCACCAATTTATACAGCAGTTCCTCAATCCGTTCCCCTAACTGTTCCTCAAACTGTTCCTCAAACTGTTCCTCAGGCAATTTCGCAAGCTGGGACTTATCAGGCACCTATTAAGGCGAATGTGCCCGTCCTTGTACCTGCGTCAGGCATTCAAGAAAACACGGCGAGTGCTGGTGAAAGTGGCACACCCGGTTATTATGCTGTCAACGGCATAACACCGCCAACATCAACTACACAAATTATCCCACAACAAGTTCAACCAATATCTAAACCACTGCTTGGACCAAAGACTTATACTGTGCCGGCTTCTGCAATTACGACGCGCCATATGGTTAAACCCGGTGATACTCTGTATTCTCTTGCTCGTACCACTTGTAGCACGGTTGCAGAAATTCAGGGTCTGAATACTATAAACTCCAAGTTTTATATTCGTGCTGGCGACGAAATCCTCTTGCCGAGCGGGAGATGTGCGGAGTAAGAGAACCGTATAAATTTTGCCCCTATAAAGGCGGCTAAGAGCATACGGGAACACATCATGCGAAAACGCTTTGCCAAAATTCTTGCAACTGTCGGACCTGCCAGTGCGGCACCCGACAGTTTGAAACTGCTACATGAAGTAGGCGTCGACGCATTTCGGCTAAATTTTTCTCACGGGTCACACGCCGATCACGCCCGTGCCATTCAGGCAATCCGTGACATAGAAACAAGTAGTGGTAACGCCATTGCTATTGTTGCAGATATGCAAGGTCCAAAAATTCGGGTCGGTACATTTGAAGGCGGTAAATCTACACTCCGTTTCGGTGAAGAAATTCGTTTAGAGGTTGGTGAAAGTTCTCAAGAAGACGGCCTGGTTTGCTTGCCCCACCCTGAACTGATTGAAGCCATGGTTGTTGGCGATGTGCTTAAGTTTGATGACGGTAAGTTGATGATCACCATTACGGAGAAATCAAAATCAGGTCTGATGGCTCGTGTTGATGTGCCCGGAGTTCTTGGTGATAAAAAGGGTGTCAATGTCATCGGCACGGTTCTGCCCATGTCGGCCATGACCGAAAAAGATGAAATTGATATGGCATTTGCTTTGTCGCAAGAGGTCGACTTTATTGCGCTTTCTTTCGTACAAAAAGTACAAGACGTCATCGACGCTAAAGAAATTATTGGTGATCAGGCCGACTTAATTGTCAAAATCGAAAAGCCGTCAGCGGTCGATGATATTGAAGCCATTCTTAAGCTCACCGATGCCGTCATGGTGGCGCGTGGTGACCTCGGTGTTGAACTGCCGCTTGAACAAGTTCCGGTGGTACAACGCAAAATTATCACAGTAGCACGTGCCCTTGGTAAACCGGTCATTGTCGCAACCCACATGCTCGAGAGCATGATCGATGCGCCTACTCCAACCCGCGCCGAAGCTTCTGATGTGGCCACAGCTATTTATCAAGGTGCCGACGCCGTTATGCTATCTGCCGAAACCGCAGTTGGCCGTCATCCTGCTACTGCCGTTGCCATTATGGATAGGATCATCAAAGCTGCAGAAGGCGATCCCAGCTATCCCGATTATTATACAAGCGCCAATATGCACCCGCAAGCCACCATCAATGATGCCATCAGTCAATCAGCGCGCGGTATGGCAGAAGTGCTCAATTGTAAAGCCGTATTGGGGTATACCCGCACGGGTTCAACGGTTATGCGGATCGCCCGTGAACGTCCACCGTGCAGGATACTTGGACTTACACCGAACAAAGCCGTCGCCTCTCGCATGGCGCTTACTTGGGGTGTGCGTGCAGTTGTGGTGGAGGATCCGAAAAGCTTTGACGAAATGATAGAAGACACGCAGGAAATTGCAAAATTAGAAGCCGATGCGGTAACGGGGGATAAAATTATTATTACGGCAGGCATCCCATTTGGCCGCCCCGGCACGACTGATACGTTAAAAATTGCCACGATTGATTAGAGGGACATTCCGATAATCAATCAGTGATAGCTAAATTTGGCGAAATATGTTACTTCCGGAATTATGAAGTACGGTATTGCAATAAAATATTCTAAACTAGTGATGGTTTTTTACCTATGTATGGGCTTTATTGCACCTCCTGTATTCGCGGCTAGTTCCAAAACTGATTTAGAAATTATTCAAATCCTTATTAAGGAAAGCATTGCGGCTTACCCAGGGGTTTGCCCTTGTCCCTATAGCATTATGCGTAGTGGACGGCGGTGCGGAAAGTTTTCGGCACACACGAAACCGGGCGGCGAAGAACCACTTTGTTACGACACAGATGTTACGGCTAAAATGATAGCACGCTATCGCAGCCGTTAAATTTAGGAGACCAATATGAAAGTTCTTGCGATTATTATGACAGCTTTTGTCGCCATCGGTCATTACGGATTTATGGCTTTGGAAATGTTTTTTTGGAACCATCCTATGGGGCAGAAGATATTTGATTTATCACCTGAATTTGCCGAAGCTTCTGCACCACTTGCGGCCAATCAAGGGCTTTATAATGGCTTTCTTGCAACTGGACTTGTTTGGGGATTATTATCGAAACAGCTCAATGTGAAGGTTTTCTTTCTTTGCTGTGTTGTTGTTGCGGGCATTTACGGCGGGTTTACAGCCAAAACATCAATATTCTATATCCAAGCTCTGCCTGCATTTATAGCAATAGTGTTGGTGTGGCTTGCTCGCCCTAAATCAGCCTAATAAATTATTATGCCCATTTCTCTACATGGGGCGGGTTATCTTGAAGCCACTCGGCCTTGCCGTTTTCAATGACAAGTATCTCTTCCCATTTTGCCCCGACCCCGTCTTTGCCGTAATGGGGCTCAACCAACCAAAGTCCATCAGTGGGTTTATGGTCACTAGTATTGCTTGGCCCCCAGAGCGGATTTTGCGTTTTTAGGCCTAATTTGGCAATTTTATTCTTAGCAATAAACCAGCTGAGGGTTGCACCATCAAAGCCCTTCATCCGCCATCCTTTGCTTTTTCGACCCTTCTTGGCGAAACGCCAGCGCCCTGCGCGGTGTCCAAGCACTTCACCGGGGTGTTTTTCGTGGGCGCTTTCATAGCCGTTCGCCGAGGCTCTATCGTGAACATCGACTGCGATTTTTTGGAAGCTTTGGCCTGCATTTACTGCATCTAAAATCAAAGCTCGTTCTTTGATAATATCACGCATCATCTCGTCGTGTTTTTTGTTCTTACCAAAACAAAAACTGTAACTGGTATCGACCAAATAGCCGTCAAACAGCGGGGAGGCATCAAGGATGACACTGTCTCCTTTTGTTAGGGTTTTCTTTTTGGGGAAGAAATGCCCGACCGTCCAATCGCCGGGCAAAGCCGTGCGCTCTCCGAACAAAGCCACGGGCAGATGAAAATAATTACCAGCGCCGGCGGCACGGTATTTCTTCATCATAATTGCCGTGACATCTTTCTCGCTCATGCCTTCTTGGAGGGTTTCAGCTATCTCGGTTTGAAGGTTGAACACAAGAGTTTGTAGTGCGCGAAACCTGCCTAATTCATTGACCGAAAAATTTTTGGTCTTAAAAAACATGTCTATAGTAGCTCAGGATCAACCGTCCGCTGAACCACGTTTTTCACGGTCAAACCTTGGACGATAATAGAGAAAATAACCACGCCGTAGGTGGCGGTCAGAATAATTGGTTTGGCTGCTACTGTATCCGGTAATGACAAAGCCAATGCCACAGAGATACCTCCGCGTAGTCCGCCCCATGTCAAAACAGGGATAGCACCCTTGGTGAAGCTTTTGAAAATGCCGAGAAACTTCAGAGGAACTGATACGGCAATAAGCCTCGACACAAGCACCAAAGGAATAGAAATTAATACGACGATTAAGGCCGTCTTGATATTAAGTTGATGGCTAAGTATCAGGATTTCCAAGCCAATAAGCAGGAATAAGATTGAGTTGAGAATTTCATCGATCATTTCCCAAAAGCTAAATAGATATGTACGAGTTTTCTCGCTCATGGCAAATTCTGCACCCTTATTTCCAATCAATAGCCCGGCGACCACGACCGCAATTGGGCCAGATAAATGATGTCCAAGAATTTCTATGCGACTGGCCAAAGCATAAGTGCCAGCAACAATGCCGAGGGTGATTAAAATTTCAATGGCGTGTTCATCTATCATTGCCATGGCTTTGTAGGCAAGCCAGCCCGCTATGAAGCCAAGAATAGCACCGCCGACAGCTTCGACCATAAACAGTTCAACCACATCCAGAATGCCCATGCTATCGCCGTGTCCGCCGCCAACGGCTATGGCCAAGATGATCGTAAATATAACGACGCCCACACCGTCGTTGAATAAGCTTTCACCCGCAATTTTTGCTTCTAGCTCGCGCGGCATGGTGACGGTTTTTAGGATGGATAGCACGGCTACGGGGTCGGTGGGGCTGATGAGTGCGCCAAATACCAACGCCCAGATAAACGGAATATCAAGACCGGCCAATTGGGTAGCGAAATAAAACCCAGTACCAACAATAGCAGTTGAAATGCATACGCCTATTGTTGCCATTAAACCAATAGCCCAACGGCGGGACTTTAGGAATATCATGTCAACATGCAAGGCACCTGCAAACAGTAAAAATGCCAACATGCCGTTCATCACCGTTTCGTTAAAGTCGATTTGGCCGATGGCAGATTGTACAGTATCGGTGAGGCCAAGTGCGGGTAAAGCAATCTCTAGCCCAAGTAAGACAAATGATACCACGAGAGCCATTATCAGAAGCCCGATAGTATGGGGCAATTTTAAAAATGCGTGATTAATCCAGCCAAACAAAGCAGACAGCACCAACATAACGGCCGCAATTTCAAATAAAGATAGCATTGATTCCCCTTTTTAAGTTAAGGGGTTATATCAAATACTATGCAAAGGTAACAGGCATTATGAAGAATAAATTTCTAACTGGTTTAGCTGAGAGTTTAACACTCGCATTGGTTTCTTGCGGCCTAGTTTCATGTCAGAGTCCTGAAGCCCCCATCAAAGTTGAAGTTTGCAATGCTAATTTGGTGGTTTTGGGGACAGCTCAAGATGCTGGTAAGCCACAAATAGGGAATAGCGCAGACCCAGCATGGAAGGATGCTTCATTGATACGTACGGCAAGCTCACTTGCTTTGGTAAACAGAGAGGCCGCAACATATTCATTATTTGATGCGACGCCCGATGTGAAATACCAAATGCATATGTTGGAAACCAGCAGTGATATAGAAGGAGTAAAACTCGATGATATATTCCTGACCCACGGTCATATGGGGCATTATTTGGGCCTTGCCCAACTTGGCCGCGAAGCCATGAATGCAAAATCAGTTTCTGTTTATGCTATGCCGAAAATGCAAAGTTTTCTTGAGAATAATGGACCGTGGGATTTATTGGTTAAGCTAAATAATATTGATATCAAACCTCTCAGTGATGACGCTGCAGTTAAAATTAGTGACAAAATTTCCGTCACACCATTTACGGTTCCGCACCGAGGCGAATATACTGAAACAGTAGGCTACCATATTCAAGGCGAGAGCAAATCTGCCATATATATTCCCGATATAGATAGCTGGGAACAGTGGGCAGAATTTGGTACAAACCTCACTGATGTAATTACCGAGAATGATTTTCTATTGTTAGACGGCACATTCTATAGCGGTGATGAATTGCCGGGACGTGATATGAGTAAAATACCTCATCCGACAATAACACACACGATGGAAATGCTCAAATCACTCGAACCAGCCAGCCGAGCAAAAATCCGTTTTATCCACTTGAATCACTCCAATCCAGCACATGATAAAAACACCAATGCTTACGAAGATATAGAAAAAGCTGGGTATAAATTAGCCCGCGCAGGCGAAAGAATTTGCCTGGATTAAAACAAATGCAAAACTGACGGACATTGCCGCGAATGCCGTGTGTTTACTCATGCCAGGTGTCTGTTTAAGCCTTCTCGGGGAATAATTGTAGTAATCCGGCCCGGGATGCATTTGCAATGCCGCGTTCTGTGATTAGACCTGTGATATATTTTCTTGGTGTAACGTCAAATGCATCGTTTCTGGTTTTTTTAGGGTCAGGCATTGTCGTAACGCGGCGAATGATACCTTGTTCGTCGCGGCCAGTTATCCAACCGACTTCTTGCTCACCGCTACGAACTTCAATAGGGATCTCAGCTAAGCCGTCTTGCATGTCCCAATCTATGGAATTGCTCGGCGCACAGACATAAAACGGTACATCATTATCAAATGCAGCCAAGGCTTTCAGATATGTCCCGATTTTATTGCAAACATCTCCTGTAGCAGTTGTTCTATCCGTGCCAACAAAACATATATCGACAAGACCGTGCTGCATCAAATGGCCGCCGCTATTGTCAGTAATGACCGTATAGGGAACGCCGTGTTGTTCCAATTCCCATGCTGTCAGGCGTGCGCCTTGGGAGCGCGGACGCGTTTCGTCGACCCAAACATGGACATTCATGCCCGCGTTAAATGCTTTATATATCGGCGAAATAGCTGTGCCCCAATCAACCGTCGCCACCCAACCCGCGTTGCAATGGGTAAGGATATTGATAGTTTCATCGTCTTTTTGTTTAGCGATTTCGTTTAGAAGTGTCTTGCCGTAATCGCCGATATTGGAACACATCAACGCGTCTGCGTCACAGTTTTTAGCGGAGAGCTTAAACAGCACATCGGCGCGTTCGGCATCGGTTACGCCGTCCATAGCTTTCATACATTCGTCAATGGCCCATTTTAAATTAACCGCAGTGGGGCGCGATGCATTCAGCACATCATAAGCGGTTTTTATAGCCGCATCGGACGGGTTATTACGCACAGAAACAGCCATGCCGTACATGGCGGTGGCACCGATGCAAGGTGCGCCGCGTACTTTCATATCGGCAATAGCTGCACGGGCATCTTCTAGGTTTTCTATGGGGATGATTTTAAGCTCGTGGGGGAGGAAGCGTTGATCGATGATCTCAACTACACCGTCTTTTTCCCAAATGGTACGCATATCCTTGCCGTTAACTTTCATTGCCTTCTCCGTTTTCTGGCTCCAAATTTTTATAACATTCCGGTGTCCAGCGCGGGGTGCAAATAGACTGAAATACCAGTTCTTCGTCTGACTTGTTGATGACACGCTGGCTTTGACCCGGATTTATTTTGGCGCAATCCCCAGCCTTGATTGGCATTTCCTGTCCGTCAAGCTCAAAAATACCTGCGCCGCTTTCCATAACATACCATTCGGTTATGCTCAAACTATGTAGCTGCGTAGTACTACCTGCGGGTACTCTAAATCGGGCGAGGGACAGGGCTGGTTCTTCGGGCGCGTTCATCAATTCGCGGATGTAAATCCGTTCATCGAGCCAAAATTCGTCAGGGTTTGGAGACGTGAATATTTGTGATTTTTTATCGGTCATAATTTGCAATAGAACCCAAGACACAGTAAATGTCATGTAAATAATGAGGGGAAACCGATGTTTATAGTGCAGCTAAAATTTTCAGAAAACAAAGCGCAAGCAGGCCAGTTTATGGATGGGCATAAGGCATGGATTAAACGCGGATTTGACGACGAGGTGTTTTTGTTGGCAGGGTCTTTACAGTCAGGATTGGGCGGCGCTGTTGTGGCTCATAATTGTACATTCACCGAGTTGGAGGATATAGTGGCAGAAGACCCATTTGTCGCGCAAAACATTGTGACAGCGGAAATACTTGAAATCATCCCGTCAATGGCAGATGAGCGGCTCAAATTCCTTGTCGGATAAGCTTTGGTGTAGTTTGGGTACAGGGAAAATATTATGCAAAACCAATCGTCAGATATGAGAAAAAGTGCAGTTTCAGGTTTGCTTGATTTAACGGGACGCACAGCACTTATCACGGGGGCTGGGGGTGGTATCGGCTCGGCCATTTCCCGCAAATTAGCTGATGCAGGCGCGCGCGTGATTTTGCACTACAACAACAGTAATACGAATGTTGAAACCCTTGCCCGTGAAATCGGTGCAGAGCGAATTATTAGATGCGACCTTTCAAAACCTGCTGATATTAAAGCCATGATCGAAACTCTGGTAAGCGAGGCCTGCACGCCAAATTTACTGGTCAATAATGCAGGGGTGCAAACGGTCGCCCCTATATTGGATGCGGACGAACAGGTTTGGCAGGATATCAACAAGGTCAATTTGGGCGGCGTCTATGCCCTGACTCAATATGTTGCAAATGCCCTTGTGGCAGAAAAAAGTGGCGGCTCTATAGTCAATATTGCCTCTATCGAAGGCCTAGACCCGGCAGAGGGCCATGCCCATTACGCGACGTCTAAGGCGGCTGTACTAATGTATACACGCGCCAGTGCGTTAGAATTGGGGAAGCATGATATCCGTGTGAACGCTGTTGCTCCTGGACTTATTTCCCGTCCGGGCATTGAAGAAGATTGGCCGGACGGCGTACAGAGGTGGCAAACACGTGCGCCGTTATCACGTCTCGGTACAGGAGACGATATCGCCAATGCAGTTTTGTTTCTCTTGAGCCCTGCTGCAGTGTGGATTTCGGGCAACACTTTGCAAGTAGATGGGGGCATGGGCGCACAAAATAGGTGGTAATGTGTGTGCTAATAATTTAAGGCTAGACGGATCGACATATAATATGTTGATTCGTCAACAATTTGGTGAATGCCACTAGACTTGATCATAAAACAGACTTGATCGCAAAATAGAGTGAGCGGTTAGACCAAGAAATTTTTAAAAGGGGGATGCACATGTCTGCACCTTATAATACTATGAAGCGCGCACTATTTTTAGGCGCCAGTACACTAACTGCAAGTGCACTTCTATTTAGCGGCTCTGCCTTTGCGCAGGTTGACCAAGTGATTGTTACAGCGCAAAAGCGCGAAGAGAATATTCAGGATGTGCCGATTTCTATTACCGCAATTCCCGCGACTGAGATTAACACTATCCTCCAAGGCGGCGGCGATATCCTAAGTCTAGCCAACCGTACCCCTGGTCTTTACGCAGAAAGCTCAAACGGCCGTACTGCACCGCGTTTTTATATTCGCGGGCTTGGTAATACAGATTTTGCCTTACAAGCCACACAGCCGGTTTCCATCATCATGAATGATGTCGTTATGGAAAATACATTGCTGAAATCGTTCCCATTGTTCGATGTAGAGCAAATTGAAGTGCTTCGCGGGCCGCAAGGTACATTGTTTGGCCGCAACACTACGGCGGGCATCATCAAGTTATCATCAGTTAAACCTTCGCAAGAAACTGATATGCGCTTTTCTACAAGCTACGGTACTTACGGTTCTATGAATACGCAGGTTGCCGTTGGTGGTGCGCTTTCCGATACTCTATCCGGTCGTGTTTCCGGCGCACTAATTCGCCGCTCTGATTATGTGGATAACACATTTACAAATGAAAAAGACGCTCTTGGCGGCTTTGAAGATTTGGCCGGTCGTGCGCAATTGCTTTGGACACCTACAGACGCTTTAGACGTTTTACTTGACGTCCATGCACGCGACGAAGAAGGCACGGCTACATTATTCCGCGCTAATATCCTAACCACTGGCTCCAATGACGTGAACAGCAATTTTGTCAAAGACGAAGTTGCCTATGACGGCGGCGCTGGTAACCCGCAGGAGATTAACTCCAAAGGTATTACACTGAATGTGTCATATGACTTAGGCTCAGTAACACTTACTTCTATCTCTGCATTTGAAGAAGCTACTGGCTTATCACGCGGCGATATCGATGGGGGCAACCCAGCAGGTCCAGGTTTTATTCCGTTCCCATCTGACACTGGTAATGAATATTTCACAAATCAGTATACACAAGAGGTTCGTCTAGCTAGCAACGGCGGTGAAGCCTTTAACTGGCAAGTCGGTGGTTTTCTATTCCGCTCTAAAATGAAAGCATTGACGGATCCCGGTTTTGTACCGCCGTCTATATTGGTTGACCATAAAAAAGCTTGGGCGGTATTTGGTCAAGGGTCATATGACTTTAACGATACAACAACGCTTACAGGCGGTATCCGCTACACCGAAGATAAAGCAGATTTGTCCGTATTTAACCAACCTGGCGCACCGGTTCCTGAAACAAAGATTGATGCGGGCGAAGTAAGCTGGGATGTTAGCTTGAACCATGCCGTGAATGAAGATGTCAATGTATATGGTCGGGTTGCTCGTGGTTTCCGTGGCCCATCTATTCAAGGTAGAGATGTTGCGTTCTTTGGCGGCGTTACGACTGCTGACCCAGAAACTATTCAATCCTATGAAGTTGGATTTAAATCCATGCTCGCTGATAATCACTTGCGGTTTAATGCAGCGGCATTCTACTACACAGTTAAAAATCAGCAATTTACTGCCGTTGGCGGTACTGGCAATAATGTTGGCCTGATCAATTCTGATAAGGGAGTTGGTTATGGGTTTGAAGCTGATGCAACTTGGTCCGTTAATGATTTTCTTAATATAACGGCTGGTTTTGCACTTAACGAAACAGAAATTAAGGACGATACACTCAGTGTTGCTGTCTGCGGTTCTGGGCAGTGTACTGTGACTGACACGTTGAATGGAAATGGACGTGCATTGGTGGATGGAAACCCATTCCCGAATGCGCCGAAAATTACAGCCAACTTTAATGCCGACTACAAGGCTCCTATCAATGATAGCATCAACTTTGTTGCTTCAGTTGATGGTTCAATACAGGGAAAAACGAACTTATTCTTGTATGAATCGCTTGAGTATAACACATCTGGTAACTTTGAACTGGGCGGTAAAATTGGCCTAACCTTCGAAGATGACAAATATGAAATTGCTGCATTTGCTCGTAATTTAACTGATGAAGTTAATATTGCTGGCGGTATCGACTTTAATAACAATACCGCGTTCGTTACAGAGCCGCGTATTGTTGGTGTTATGTTTAGTGCCAGAAACTAAATAAAGAAATTAAGATAAGAAACTAAATCTTAATTACGTTTTTTTAAAGCCTCGCAGTTTTCTGTGGGGCTTTTTCTTTGACCCGTGCGCAAATAAAAGTAGTATCTGTTTATGTTAACTAACGAACAAAAATGCGAATTCAAAGACAATGGTTTTATTGTCTTGCCTGGGTTTAAATCGACGGCGGAAATTTCTGCACTTAAATCTCGTGCAAATGATATAGCGGCGGCCCATGATTTTAGTGCCAGCCAAGAAGTGTTTTCAACCGATCGCCAGTGCGGGCCGCAAGCGGACAAGGTTCAGGACTATTTCTTGAAATCGGCAAATGAAATCCGGTGTTTTTTTGAAGAAAAAGCGTTTGGCACGGATGGTAATTTGGTGCAACCACTCGAACAATCTATCAATAAAATCGGACACGCCATGCACGATCTTGATCCGGTGTTTAGCGCGTTCTCTCGCGGGAATAAATTGGCGACTTTAGCTGCAGATGTAGGCCTTAAGCAGACACAAATCTGGCAATCCATGTATATATTTAAACAACCCCGTATTGGCGGGGAAGTTGGTTGGCATCAAGATACAGGGTTCTTTTATACAACCCCGCAATCGGTCACAACGTTCTGGTTTGCTGTGGACGATGCGACATTGGAAAATGGTTGTATTTGGGTTGAACCGGGCGGTCATAAATCACCCCTAAGGCAGCGATTTGTCCGTGATGGTCGTAAAACTAAATTAATAGATTTAGACACTACGCCGTGGCCAGATACCAAAACGGCAATACCCGTCGAAGTTAAAGCCGGAACCCTAGTATGTTTTAACGGCATGCTACCCCATTACAGCGCGCCTAATACGTCGGATAAAGCCCGCCATGCTTATACTCTGCATGTCACGGATGCGGCTAATGATTACGCGCCGGAAAATTGGATGCAAAGAAGTAAGGATTTTCCTGTACGCGGGTTTGTATAATGACACAACGCGCTTACAGATCACAAATATTCCATTTGCTTGATGACCCACAAGTAGACGCAGAGGCCTACGCGTATTTCAAAGATGGTTTGTTGATCGTCGAAGGTGGTCATGTGAAAGCCGTCGGGCCCTACCGAAAACTGTCTAAGACCTTAAGGGCATCGACTAAAGTCCAGCACTACAAAAACCACCTCATCATGCCGGGTTTTATCGATACCCATATCCATTTCCCACAAGTCGATATTATTGGTTCTT
>JAJFFM010000193.1 GCA_021776675.1 Robiginitomaculum sp. | reverse complement strand
TCACCCGTCTGAAGACTAGAAGGACTAGAAGGGTGAGATGAGCGAAGACCACTATATAAGTGAACTGCACATTGACGCGCAAAGCCTTGCTGTCACTAGCCCCGAAATGGAGCATGAACGTCGCGTCGCAATTTTCGACCTTTTAGAAGATAATAGCTTTCATCCCAAACAATCAGAATCCGGTCCATATATTGTCAATCTATCACTGGCCGAAGACCGTTTGGTTTTAAATGTTCTGCGGACAAATGGCGTGCCGCGCGGAGATTTTTCCTTTTCTATCAAGCCATTTCGCCGGATTATTAAAGACTATTTTATGATTTGCGAAGCTTACCATGATGCTATTCGGACCGCGACGACGGCACAAATCGAAGCCATAGATATGGGGCGGCGCGGGCTGCATAATGAGGGGTCGCGCTTGCTGGAAGATAGTTTGCGCAATTCAGTGGATTTAGATTTCAACACTTCAAGGCGGATATTCACGTTGATCTGCGCCCTGCATAGAAGACCATAGGTAAAGAAGATGAATAAAAACAATAAACTTCCTGCCTCAGTACTTTTTGTTTGCACACTCAATTCCATCCGTTCACCTATGGCGGAAGGCATGATGAAGGCACAGTTTGGAGGTGATGTTTATGTGCAGTCTTGTGGTCTGGAAGCAGGTGAACTTAGCGATCTTATGGTAGCGGTAATGCGCGAAAAAGGCATAGATATGTCGGGGCATAAACCTAAAACTCTGGCTGGGATAGCTGATACCAATTTCGATGTGGTTATCGCATTTAACGCTGATGCAGAGGCAGCGGCGCGGGCTGTATTTGATGATAGTGATACGAAAATAGAGGTCTGGCCAACACCCGACCCAACCCAAGGGGCAATGGATGTAAGGGCTATGATGGATAATTTTCGCGCGGTTCGCGATGTGGTAGAAATGCGAATTGGTAAGAAATTCGGGTAATTACAGGCTAATAAGTGCAATTTTGTGAAAAAATACCTATATATTACTCGCCAGACGTGGTTAAACGCCCTGCGCAATAAAACCGCAAAGAATCGGCTGTTGTAAAATAGCCAATAATTAAAAGGACCCCAATTGGCTAAAGAAGAACTCTTAGAATTTGACGGCGAAGTGGTTGAACTTCTCCCCAATGCGACATTTCGCGTTAAATTGGACGGTAATGACCATGAAATTATCGCACACACGGCTGGTAGAATGCGTAAGAACCGCATTCGTGTTTTGGCAGGCGATAAAGTTACCGTTGAAATGACACCTTATGATCTGACTAAAGGTCGGATTACCTACCGATTTAAGTAAACACTGCTCTAATGAGCGGCGCACCTAAACCCCACCTCATATTAGCCCCACTTATATTGGCAAGTGCGTCTCCGCGCAGGCGAGAGCTTTTGGCGCGCATGGGTATTGTGCCGGATGCTATTGTCCCTGCGGATATTGATGAAGAGCCGAGGAAAGGCGAAATTCCTAAACCACATGCCCTCAGGCTTGCACTTGGAAAAGCCCAAGAGGTAGCCCCCAAGCACAAAGATGCGTTTATATTATCCGCAGATACCGTTGTCGGTGTCGGGCGGCGTATCTTACCTAAAGCTGAAAATGTAAATACGGCGAAATACTGCCTGGATTTGTTGTCAGGTCGAGCACACAGGGTTTTTACCGGTATTTGCTTGATAACACCTGACGGACGAGAAACATCACGGGTCGTGGAAACGAGGCTCAAAATGAAGCGCTTATCAAACATTGAAATAGCACTGTATTTGGACAGCGGCGAATGGGACGGCAAAGCGGGCGGCTATGGTATTCAAGGTTTGGCCGGAGCTTTTATCTCTCATATCAGTGGCTCATACAGCAATGTGGTCGGCTTGCCGGTTTACGAGACAAGAAATATGTTAATTGGAGCAAAGTACATAAATGGCTAAATTATGCCGCATAGAAGATGCAATCGGCGAAGAACGTGCCGCCGTCATCAACCATAAGCGGGATATAGAATACTATGTCCGCCGTTGGAGTGATCGCGGCATCGCCCGCAAAGGCGAGGTGTTTAGCGCCCGCGTTTTACGCATTGACAAAGACCTGATGGCTGCATTTGTTGATATGGGCCAGATAGACGGTAAAGGCGAGAACGGCCTATTGCGGTTTTCTATGGCCAATAATGCCCCGCGATTGGTTGAAGGCTCTATGGTTCGCGTTGAAGTCTTGCGTCAAGCAGAAGCGGGCAAAGGTCCGCTTGTGCGTTTTATAGAACCAAGTGATGCGGAGAAACCGGGCAAAGAAAAATCTATTAATTTACGAGAGGCACTTACAGCTCGTTATCCGAATATCAAGTTTGAAGATGGCCATGTGAACGGTATTGATGAGGCAGCCGAAACGGAAATCGCTCTGCAGGGCGGGGGATATGTCTATATAGAACATACCCGCGCAGGCACTATGATCGATGTAGATACAGGCACGGGACAAAAAAGTGCCGTAGGTCTGACGGCAGCACGGGAAATTGCACGGCAAATTCGTAAGCGCGGCATAGGTGGGTTATTGCTGATTGATTTGCCGAATTTTCGCAAAAAAAAAGTGCAAGCAGATGTCTGGCAAACCTTCAAAGACGGGTTTAACGATGATCCTGACATGCCGAAAATTGCACCCTA
>JAJFFM010000192.1 GCA_021776675.1 Robiginitomaculum sp. | reverse complement strand
ATGCGGTGCTTAACACCCGTATGGGACAGCAGCACGAAGAAGCCGCCGCAACCATCACACTTTCGCGGGCAAACCTTAACCGGGTTATTTTAAAACAAGCCAGTTTTCCTGCACTAATGAAAGAAGGCGCCGTCAAAGTTGACGGTTCATTGTTGAAGCTCCGTAAATTTATGTCCCTGCAGGACGACTTTGATTACTGGTTCAGTATTGTCACACCTTAGAGATGAACACCCTCAAAAACACCAAATAACCTTGTTTTATTGCTCTTATTGCTTATAAAAAGAGTGCCTTTATGATGTCAGAGGCGCATTGTAATTCAAGAAACACAATAGGGACACACACATGTTAAAAAAAAATATTCTCAGCGCATCTGCGCTTTCCATTCTCGTTGCGATGCCAGCTTTTGCGCAAGAGGCACAAGCGCAAAGCTCTATTGATGTTCTCAAAGATGAGGTTGTTGTAACAGCCACTAAAAAAGCTGGCGGCGAAAACGTTCAAGACGTCCCAATCTCCATGACAGCACTTGGTGCTGATCAATTGAATGCCCTTCAAGTCCGCGATATCTCAGGCCTTAGCTTTAAAATGCCGAATGTGACATTAGACGATATTGGAACGGCTCGCGGTACTGCAAACTTTTCAATTCGTGGGCTTGGTGTAAATTCATCCATTCCTTCTATTGACCCAGCAGTTGGCGTTTTTGTTGACGGTATGTATCTTGGCATTAATGGCGGCGTTATTTTTGATACATTTGATCTGGAATCAATCGAAGTTCTTCGTGGTCCACAAGGCGTGTTATTTGGTAAAAACGTAACGGGCGGTGCAGTTTTAATTAACACAGCAGACCCAAGTTACGACTTTGGCGTTAAGGCAAAAGTTGCCGTAGAATCAGGTCTCCGCGACACAGGCGTAAATTATTACACCATGGGCTCTATAACTGGACCGATTATGGGTGACAGCGTCGCCGGTAAATTAGCCGTATATTATAATAATGATGAAGGCTGGTTCAAAAGTGGATTTGATGGCTCCAATGTTGGTAAATCAGATACATTCATCATCCGCCCGTCTCTAAAATTCTCTCCGTCTGATACAAGCGAAATTATTCTTAAATTTGAACACGGCGAGTCCAATGGTGATGGCCCGGTTGGACAATCTCATACGAACGGATCTGGCTTAGACGGCCAAATTGTCAGTTTTGACCGCAATAGTTTTGGTAATTCCAATAATGAGCGCGGCCTCACAGACGCTGAATGGAACCACGCAATTGTAGAAGCCAATTTTGATGTCGCATTTGGTAATGGTACCATTACCAACATCTTTGCGTACCGCGAATTCGACCAAGCAGGCACAAGTGATATTGATTCAACACCTCTGTCTTTATTCCACGCCGATTTTATTACCGCGCAAGACCAAATCTCCAATGAGTTGCGTTATTCAGGTACATTTGGTCAAATGGACGTGACGACCGGCTTGTTTTATTTCAATCAAAACCTAGCATATGATGAAGTCCGTAATCTGCTTGGTGTTTTAACGCCAACGGGTGCGCCCGCGCTGACACAGCACGGCGGCGGTGAACAGGATCATGAAACAATTGGTGCATTTGCTAATGTTGACTTCCACCTAAATGATCGAGCAACCGTTACTGCTGGAGTGCGTTATACAGACGAAAGCAAGGACGTACTAGTTACCTCATTGTTTAGAAACCTGAATGCCCCGTGTAGTGTTATTGGCGGTACGTGTACGCCTGATTTTCCTGGACCCAATGACGATGGTAGTTTCAATTCCTCTAACTGGTCGCCCTCCCTTGGTATAAACGGCGAGATCAGTGACAACACCATGGTCTATGCGAGCTGGAAACGGGCCTTCAGAGCAGGTGGCTATAATTTTCGGGTAACGTCTCCGGCAACCAGCCCAGGGCCATTTGGCGATGAGCGCGTTGATACCATTGAAATAGGCATAAAAAAAGACTGGCCTGGACTTGCACGTCTAAATGCCAGTGTATTTAAAACAAATATTAGAGACATGCAGCGCGAACTTAATCTGCCGTCAACAGGTAGTGGTGTTGTGCAGGACATTCGCAATACGGCAAATGCTGAAATTTTGGGTCTTGAAATTGATGGCCAACTTATCGTTTCTGATAATTTCCTCATTGATGGCTCCGTCGGTCTTTTGGATGGTGATTACACGGAAATCTTGTTTGATATTTCCAGTGACGGCATTATTAATGATGTGGACTTTGCCCTGGACATTCCAAGACTGGCATCTGTGACCGCTAATATTGGCTTTATTTACGACTATGATTTAGGCGATTTTGGCACACTTACCACAAGAGCAAATTATTCTCATCGCGGTGAATCTACCTATACTGACAACAATCTCGGCATCCTAAATGCCGCAGATCGGATTGACGCTAGTCTTGCTCTTACCATGAATGATGGCAAAACGCGTTTATCATTTTACGGCAAAAACCTAACCAATAATGTTCAGCACGGTAATGACACACAGTTACCTGCCGTACTTGGTATCCCTCTAGGCGGCACATTTGCTCCGCTTTCCAAAGGTCGGGTTGTCGGTTTAGAACTACAAATTGATTATTAGAACTTAAGTCCAAAATTACGTTAAAGAAAAGGTCGGGTAATCCCGGCCTTTTCTGTGCTTAAATTTAAACCCTACTGAAACCTGCTCGTAGCACTCTGATAAAGTTGCCTAACGACAGGTTTACCTGGTTTAGCTTTCTTCGGCGTCTTTGGCAGCTTGCGCTTCTGCAGCTGCTAGCTCAGGGTTTTCCGCTGCGAATTTAGCCGCCGCTTTAGCAGCTGCCTTTGCACGTGCAGAGGACAAAGTATCAATTATTTTGTCCATAGTCGGTCCGCGATCCATTTTCATAATCGCCGCAACTTCGCGCACCATGCGATCAATAGCACGTTCATAAAGTTGGCGTTCAGAATAGGACTGGTCCGGCTGTTCTTCTGTTCTGTACAAATCACGGACCACTTCGGTCAACAGAAGCAAATCGCCAGAATTGATTTTACCTTCATATTCTTGCGCACGGCGGCTCCACATAGTTCGCTTGACACGCGGGCGACCCTTAAGGGTCGTGAAAGCATCTTTCAGAACCATATCATTGGCTAGGCCGCGCATGCCTGAACTGTCCACTTTCATAGTTGGTACCCGCAGTGTCATTTTATCTTGCTCAAACAAAATGACATAAACTTCTATTTCCATCTCCGCGATAGTTTCCGTGGCAACAGCAACAACTTTGCCCAAGCCGTGTGCTGGGTAGACAATAAAATCACCCGCTTTGAATTTTAACTTGACCTTTTTAGGTTCCGAGCTCTTTGAGGCAGCTTTTGTTCGTGTTTGTTTCTTTACTGCCGTTTTTTTGGGGGTAGTCATAAATGGATATTCCTTTTTGCGTGGGCGTCTTATTTAGGACACTAACGATTTGTTTAATTTCAAATAAAAACGACGCGGGGACATTTAGACCCGCGCCGCTTCTATTTCTTAAGTATAACACAAAAAATGCAAAAAAACCAGTGCATGGTCAGCATTTTTTCAAAAAAGTACATTTTATTTTTATATCTGGTTTTACAGACTGCTACCCGTCACCTTTACCAGGAGCCGCATCAAAATACTTCTCAAATTTTCCAGTCTCTTCTTCAAAGCTTTCACCGTCTTCTGGTGGTGTTCCCATGATCGTAATATTCGGCCAAATCTCTGCATATTTCGTGTTTATCTCTAACCATTTACCATCTTTATCGTCCTCAGTATCCGGTACTATGGCGTCTATAGGGCATTCTGGCTCACAAACACCGCAATCAATGCACTCATCCGGATGGATGACCAACATGTTGGCTCCTTCATAAAAACAGTCTACAGGGCACACTTCTACACAGTCCATAAATTTGCATTTGATGCATCCGTCTAAAACAATATATGTCATTGTCAGCCTTTATTTTCCTTAAGTTTGTTTAGCTTTTCAATTGGCGTGGACGGTCTATATTGTCAACCATCTAATCTGCGATAGCTTCAGTTGCCGCAGGGCGTATCGGTTGGTATATGACCATAAAGAGTTTGCGCCTCAAGTGCCGAACCGCGCCTTTCCCCCAGAGCCAACACTTCAATTTGGTGCAAGTTCTCATAGGCGGTAAAGGTGAGCTGATCACCCATTTGCACCTCACTATGTGGTTTGCGCACACGAAAAATTTGTCCCCCACGAATAACTCTCACTTGGCCACGTCTTATGCAGCGAGCTGACAAAATGCGAGTTTTGAAAAAACGGGCACGCCAAAGCCAAATATCCAAACGGACACCTTCAGAAATCAAGTTTTCTTATCTTTGTTATTAGTTTTCGTTTTTGTTGGCTTGGCTTTTGTGGGATTAGTTTTTGCAGTGGTGGCTTTATTCATTTTAGAATTACCATCTTTAGCATCAGCAAAGTTTAAACCTGCCAAAGCTGCAAATGGAGAGGCGGACAGTGCAGCAGCAGCATCTTTTTTTGGCGGCGCCCAACTCGTTTGCATCGGTGGTTTACGTGAAGGCCTTTTCGAAGGTTTTCTCGTAGGGCTTTTAGGGGATTTACGGCGCTTATTATCAGCCAGTTCTGCTTTTTGTTTGCTAGAAGCCGCCAAGGTTGCATAGTCAGACACATTTTTTTGACGCGCCGTGTTTTGCCGTGTAGGAGCGCCACTTTCTTTATCCCCTCCTCCATTTTCATGGTCAGGTTTTTTATAACGAGAAGGCGTTTTTTTAGCACGACCAAAGGACCATAAGTCTTGATGTGTTTGAAACACCGGGTTACCATTTTCGTCTTCTTCTGGCCTAATGACATGGTCGTTCAGAATTATCATCCGTTGCCGTTTAGGCACATAATCAGGATTGGTTTTATCCGTAACATGTCCGGGCTTTTTTGGCAAAACAGGTGGGAAGTCATTGGGGTTAATCTCACCCAATTCTTTGGCTTTGCGGATTGCATCCCGCCTTGCAAAATATGCAAGAACATATTCCTTTTGGCCAGTGGCCTCTTCTTTCGTAAGCTTTTGTGTCGTTTTACGGTATTTGAGAGCTATAAGAACTTCCCCAAAGTCATCAAAAGAACAGCCAAGCAGAGACAGCATTTCTTTTTTAATGGTAAAGTGCCCATCCATACGCTCTTTGCGTGCTTGGAATAGTAGCTTCCCCAGACGGTTGAGAATATCAAACCTAACGATACGCGGCCCCCGGCGTGTATATCCCGCCATATTTAGGACTTCCTCGGTGTATCCTTCAATTGCTGGCAAGGATGTAATACCGTTAGCTGGAAAAAACGGCTTTGCGGACGCTGCTCCATTCTCTTTTTTAACCCAAGCAAATAAATACAAAATACTAAGCAAACGCGCAGGTGCTGGCTTCATCAAGTCGCGCATATAAGCGTAATAAAATCCAAATGCGCCGCCTAATCCTACAATATGACCACGCGCAGTGCTTTCCGCTTCTCTGATCAATTTGTGATGTATGCGGCCATCAAGTGAACCGTTATTTTCGAACATAATGTGGGCTAATGCACGCGCGCCTTTGAAAGAGGTCGGGCTTTCAGAAAAATCACGTAGGGCAAATATACAACCAAGTTTTTGCTCTATTTCAAGTCGGATAAAATCCGCCAAACGACCGAGTGCAACCTCGCGTAATACTTTGGAGCCAAGCTCTCCGCACAGCAATTCCACCTTAGGCTTGAGCAAAGTATCGCCCACAGCCAATTTACCAATCGCAGCTTCATTCCACAGGAACTCACCTTGGTCGGATAAAGTTATTGATCCTTGTTGGGAGCCCGCGATAGCCGTTAAGCGTCTGTCGATTTCAGGTGTCAAAGCTTTTTGCGCCGCTTGATTAATCGCCTTGGTTTCAAGTTCGTTATCCGTTGCAGTGGGCGTGAACAGCAATCCTTTAAGTTCTCCGAGATTTTGCCCCGCAGCAATCACCTGTCTTTCGGGTGTAACGGTAACATCCATATCTAACTCTTCCCCTATGCCTTTTAGCAATACACTGGTACGATGGTCGACAAATTTATCAACCAACTTTACGTGTAGCGCATCCGATAGACTATGTTCAACAGTTTGTGCTCGTTTTATCCAGTCTTTCTTAACAGAGCCTTTTTTTGATATCCAATCTTGCTTGTGAGCAATATATGTCCATGTGCGTATATTGGCTAATCTTGAGGATAGTATTTCAACCGAACCTCCCGTCTCATTAAGGCGGGCAATATTTCGTTCCATATACGCATCAGGCAGTTTATTCCCGTTTTTATATAGATTTGTATGTACATCCTCCAAAAGGCGCGCATGGGCTTCGGGACCAAGATCCGGAAAATCAGGTATCTGGCAAATATCCCATAGGCGCTTAACATCATGTGCACTGTGAATATTATCCTCAATATCATGGGTGTCGCAAAGTCTGGATAGAACCATTTCGTCAGGCGCAGGCGCAATACGACGCAACCCCTTAAGTTTAGGCGGGGTCGCCAGGCTTTGCTTCAGGGCTTCAACAGAAGTAAAATCCAAAGCAGTAGAGCGCCATTCGGCGAAGCGCTCCAACATAAACATATTGTTTTCTATGCGGCCAATCATATCGTCGTCTATGGGAAGGCATGACCCGGTTGTGCCGAAACTACCGTCATTGCGAAACCGCCCTGCCCGTCCGGCAATTTGCGCCGTCTCGGCCGCCGTCAAATAACGCCGCCGTTCCCCATCAAATTTACGCAAGGAAGCAAAGGCAACATGGTCCGCATCTAGGTTCAAACCCATGCCAATGGCATCCGTAGCCACCATATAATCAACTTCGCCGGATTGGTAGAGCGCCGCCTGCGCATTGCGGGTTCGCGGACTAAGCGAGCCCATAACCAATGCTGCACCGCCGTAATTACGGCGCATCAATTCGGCAAGCGCATATACTTCCCCCGCAGAAAACGCGACGACCACAGTGCGTTTTGGCAAGCGGGATAGTTTTGTATGCCCCGTATAGGACAACACCGAAAACCGCTCACGGGTCATGAACCGCGCATCAGGGACAAGTGCCTCAATCAAAGGACGTGCCGTATTTGCGCCGAGCAACAAAGTTTCTTCACTGCCCCGTGCGTGTAACATTCTGTCCGTGAATACGTGCCCGCGCTCTTTGTGGGCAATCATTTGTATTTCATCGATAACAACACTGGCAAATTTACCAGCGCGGATATCACCCATAGGCATAGCCTCGGCAGTGCAGATAAGATAACGAGCATGGGTTGGGACTATCTTCTCCTCACCTGTGATCAACGCACAAGCCGCCTCGCCTTTGTCTCGGACTGCACGTTCATAAACTTCTCTTGCCAACAACCGCAAAGGCAAGCCGATAACGCCACTGGAACGTGCGAGCATACGCTCGACCGCATAATGGGTTTTACCTGTATTGGTGCCACCCAGCACAGCCGTTATTGTAGGGGTAAAATTCATAGTTTATATTCTTTGTCACGTCCTTGTTTTGGGCACTTCTATCCGCTATCATACCCATATGGCAATCGAACATTTACTCCTGATGCGACACGCGAAATCCTCTTGGAACCATGAGGGTTTAACTGACCATGAAAGACCTCTCAACAAGAGAGGTCTGCGTGCATCGCGGGACATTGGCGGGGTCTTACGGGCTCGCGGATTAGTGCCTGAACATATATGGTCATCGGACAGCCAGCGTACACGCGATACATTTGCACATAGTTTTCCTGATAGTGACATCAAGCCTGTTTGGCATAAGGGTTTCTATCATGCCTCGGCCAATCAGGTTCTGTATCTTTGCGCCGAAAACGGTGAACCAGAGTCTGGCACATTAATGCTGCTCGGTCATAATCCAGGTTGGGAAGATTTATTGTTCCATTTTTCTGGCTTGTCGCGGCGTATGCCCACGGGGGCGTGTGCTATTTTCCAGCGCACGCGAGAAAAAGCCGATTGGCTTGAACGGGACAGTTGGCGTTTGACTGATTTATTATTACCGAGAGACTACGAAGTTTAGGCAAGGTCTACGCAAACTAAAACAGGCAGGATTGCTCCCGCCCGTAATCATTAAGAACAAAGCTTAAATCTGAAACAGATTTTAGTCTTCTGATTTTTCTTCAGCTTTTGGTGCCGCTTCTTCAGCAGGCGCTTCTTCTGCTGGAGTTTCCTCTGTAGTTGCTTCCTCGGCTGGAGCTTCTTCGGCTGGTGCAGCTTTAGCGGCTTCTTTAGCTTCGGCAGCAGCGGCTTTTTCAGCTTCAGCGGCTTCAGCGGCGGCAACTTTAGCAGCGGCAGCAGCTTCTTTTGCGGCTTCTTTAGCTTCTTCCTCGGCTACCTTGCGTGCTTCTTCTTTGTCCTTACGCGCTTCAATAAGTTCAAGAGCTTTGGCACCCGGCTTACCTTTAATTGGGTTATTGCCGTGCTTCCATTCCCAGAGGCCAGCCGCACCCAAAAAACGAGCTACGCGTTCTGTTGGACGTGCGCCTTTGGCAAGCCATGCTTTGGCTTTCTCAGGATCGATATTCACACGGTTCTCGTCAGTTTTTGCGAGAAGCGGGTTGTAGTGCCCAATATGGTCGATGTAACGGCCATCACGAGGCGAGCGGGCGTCAGCCACAACAACGCGGTAGTAAGGACGTTTTTTAGACCCGTGACGGGCTAGTCTGATTTTAAGTGCCATAATAATATTCCTTTTTGTTTATAGTGTGTTTTGATTAATTGACGAGATATGCCCGTCACTTGTTTTATTTATTCCCTGTCACTCGCTATCACTCGCTCCGCGCCTCTTGAACGGGCCAGTCTGACTTTAAGTGCCATGATATTTTCCTTTTGTTTAGCTTATCAGTTAATTTCTATTTCTTTTTTGGGGAACCGAGACCCGGCAACCCTCCACCAAGACCGGGCAAATCTTTGCCGCCCATTCCCTTGCTACCCAGTCCAGGTAATCCTTTAGGGGTGCTTCCACCCATTTTATTTTGCATATCTTCGAGCATTTTCGGATCCATACCGCCTAAGTCATTTGGCATACCGCCCATTCCGCCTTTGGGCATACCAGGCATTCCGCCTCCCATGGCACCCATCATAGATTTCATCCCGCCTTTGCCCATCTTCTTCATCATGTCGGACATACCGCGGTGCATTTTTAAGAGCTTATTGACATCTGCCACATTCATGCCGGAACCCGCCGCAATCCGTTTCTTACGCGATGCTTTGATCAATTTTGGATGGGTACGTTCGTACGGCGTCATAGAGAAAATAATCGCCTGCTGACGCGCGAGGAGTTTATTATCAACGCCGCCCATTTGGTCGACGGCCTTGCGCATTTTACCCATGCCCGGCATCAACTTCATTAGGCCGCCCATGCCGCCCATTTTATTTATCTGCCCAAGCTGCTTGGCGAGATCGTCCAAATCGAACGAACCTTTCTCCATCTTTTTTTGAAGTTTAGCAGCTTCTTTTTCGTCGATAATATCTGTAGCTTTTTCCACCAAAGCAACGATATCGCCTTGACCCAGAATACGACCAGCAATCCGTTCAGCATCAAAAACTTCCAGCCCGTCGAGCTTCTCGCCCGTACCGAGGAATTTAATCGGTAGGCCGGTTACAGCCCGCATAGATAATGCTGCACCGCCGCGACCATCGCCGTCGATCCGTGTCAAAATCAAACCGGTAAGCGGCAGGCGGTCATTAAAGCGCCGTGCAGTTTCTACCGCATCTTGTCCCGTTAAGCTGTCCGCAATCAAAAGTGTTTCTACGGGCTTAGCCAGTCCGGCAACACTCGCCACTTCGTCCATTAATTCATCGTCGAGAGTGGTACGACCAGCCGTATCCAGGAACACAACATCATAACCGCCAAGCTCGCCCTCTTTCAGCGCTCTCTTGGTGATCTCAATAACACCTTCGCCTTTGACGATAGGCAAAAAACCTACACCCGCTTGCTCCGCCAAAATGCCGAGCTGCTCCATAGCTGCCGGACGGCGTGTGTCGAGAGAGGCAAGTAAAACCTTTTTCTTGGCTTTCGTACGCAAGAATAATCCGAGCTTACCAGATGTAGTGGTTTTACCAGAACCTTGCAGACCCGCCATTAAAATGACAGCTGGTGGGCGAACACTTAAATTCAAATGTGACGAAGCAGGTGGTTCTTCGCCCCCATCTTCGTTTACGCCGGTTTTACCGCCGAGCATTTCCACCAAACCGTCATGGACAATTTTGATGATTTGTTCGCCGGGCTTAACCGAGCGGATAACCTTTTCGCCGACCGCTTCCCCGCGAATGTTTGCTATGAAATCTTTAACAACAGGCAACGCCACATCAGCCTCTAGCAGGGCAATGCGGATCTCGCGCATAGCGGAACTGACGTCCTTTTCGCTAAGGGCGCCGCGTCCGGTTAGTGTGTCAAATACGCCGCCGAGGCGGTCGCTTAATGCTTCAAACATTCATTACTCCATTTCCCATACACAAATATCCCCGGTGAACATATGATGTCGACCGGAGGACCCTGCTTATATCGTCCATACCCAAAAAGGGAAATGCATGGTGTCGCATAAGTCAGAGCGCAAATTACAAATTGCGCATAGGATTGCGGGCTTATAGAGGCACGGTTTTGGGGTGTCAAATGCTAATACGACTTTTGCCATGGTCAATCCTTGGCGCCACTCGCGGTCATGCCAGTAAACTATCCGGACGCAGTTTGCATCAAATACGCTTTTATTGGGTAGAGAAAATATTGCTCTGTTCTTTCCTTTACGAATTCTAATGACAAGACGAACGTTAGCCCAGCGGCTACCAGAAAAAATATCCATAAAGAAACGTAAACAGGCAATGAACCAATCATTCCGACCAAGCCGACAGCAATGAGCCCCTTAACAAAAAACCCGTGCCACACATAAATATATAACGAATTCCCCCCCCTAGAAGTCACACCTAATTTTTTATCTGGTATCAAACCTATGATGGTTAAAGATAGAAAAAAAGACAGCATGTACAGACCCAAACGGTATGCACCTGCATACCAAACATCACCAACGACATATTTATAGGCGTGGCTCCCAAGCACCCAAGAGTGAGAAAAATTTTGCAAATTCACGGTCACAAATATGCTTAATACCAACGCGCCCCACAATAAAAATTTGGATGGGTTTAAGGTATGCATAAATGAAAGAAATTTTGGCAATTCCGTATGTCCAAAAATAAAGAATGGCAAAAAATACAAAGTTCTAGAAATTCCCATAAACCGTCCAATTGGATCTATATATCCTGCCAAAAGAGCCACACATATTGTGATTAGAATCGGAAATTTCAATTTCAAAACTATTGGTAGCGTCAGCCTCCAGACGAATAGGCTTATTAAAAACCACAATATCCAGTAGGGTTGAAAATGAACGCCATAGCCGCTTACTTTGCCGGTTAAAAAAAAGTGGAACAGTTCATAACCAATCGTAAATACGAGGAACGGTACAAGTATTGTTTTTTGCTGTTTGAGTAAAAACTCATAGCCATATTTTGCTTTGGAAAGCATTCCGGCCACCATTACGAAAACCGGCATGTGGAATATATATATCCACACCCAAACTGTCTTTATGGTCGAGTTTTGTAGCATCAAAGGCTCAATCAGATGTCCAAACACAACAAAAAACACCATAGAAATTTTGATATTATCCAGCATGTAGTTTCTCATGAAAATATAACATCCAAATGGGCTTCCCATTTATCGTGTTACACAACAAAAAAAATTAACTATTAAATTTATTATTTAACAAGCCTCTAATTTTATTACGTGTGCAAACCGCACAATTTATTTAAGCCGAGTTACGCGCCCTCATAGCCTTAATGAAGCCTTTGCGGCGCTTTACACGCTTGAAATAATCAGCGACTTTGCCTTCAGGGATTTCAAATTTGCACATACGTTCCGCCCAACCTGCACACTGCCCAAGTAGGATATCCGGTACGGTGAACGTGTCGCCCATGACATATTTATTGTCACCGAGCCGTTCTTCCAAATGCTTCATAGCTTTTTTGAATTCAAACGCACAAGCGGGTTTAACATTTTCAGCTTTTAAGCCTTCGGGGTAAACCCAGTCATGTTTCGACCAAACCCAGCAGGCATGATCAACTTCATCAGCCGCAAAATGTATCCAGCTGTCCATCTGCGCGCGTTCAATACTGCCCGCAGGGAAAGTCAATGCACCGTGTCGATCTGCCAAGAACTGGCAAATCGCCACAGAATCGATAATAACATCATCACCGACAATAAGCGCCGGAACCTTACCTGATGGATTAACGTTTTTGATGTCATCACCGCCGGGTGCAGAGGGAACAATTTCATAGTCTTTACCCAGTTCCAAACCCAATTCTTCCAAGCACCAAATAACCCGAAATGCTCGCGTCTGTGGTGAACCAATTAATGTGTACATAGTTTTCTCCTATTTTCTCTGCTATAGATTAGGCATTAACATCACGTGGTCACATTTTCGTGTTGGCCGCATTTCACTCACCTATTATTTATCAATTTTCAACTAGTGTTTCTTTGCTTTTTTCTTATCGCGATGTTTGCGTTGAGATGTGCGCAGCTCTGAAATAAATTCCATAAGATAAGCGGTAGACAGGCCAAACAAGATTAAACCGTCTGCCGCCTCAAGGGCAGCTAAAATACGCCATTTCTCATCAATAATAATATCACCAAAACCAAGTGTCGTTAGGTTTACAATGGAATAGTAAACCGCCTGTTCTAAGTTATCGAAAACGCCTAACCGCATATAGACACATGCCCATAGCCATGCACTTATGCTAATACCCACCATTATCCATAAGACAACAACGGTAAGCGACGATATCATTTTAGCAATTCTGGGAGGCCTGACGAGCCAATGATTAAGCTTATTGAATAGGGTTTCGTTAATGCCAATTATGGCAGCCTGTAGCGCAATCGTCAGTGTTATCAGCAAACCTGCTATAATTATTTGCGTGAACATAAATCCCTAATGTCTAAAGTGTCGCATCCCTGTAAACACCATTGCCAAACCTGCTTCGTCGGCGGCAGCGATGACTTCGTCGTCGCGAATTGAACCACCCGGTTGGATGACCGCTGTGGCACCAGCTTTGGCAGCATGAAGCAGCCCGTCTGCGAAGGGGAAGAATGCATCCGAGGCACAGACGCAACCTTTGGTGCGAGGTTCGTCCCAACCTGCTGATTTTTGGGCGTCACCAGCTTTGCGCGCCGCAATACGTGCACTATCAATACGGCTCATTTGGCCAGCACCAACTCCGGCGGTCGAACCGTCTTTGACATAGATGATGGCGTTGGATTTGACATGTTTAGCCACCCGCCATGCAAACAACATATCGGACATCTCTGCATCTGATGGCTGTCGTTTGGTGACAACCTTTAAATCTGCTTCGGGTACATGACCATTGTCGCGGTCTTGCAACAGGAAACCGCCCGCCACATTACGCATGGTGAATGCAGGCTCGCTCGGATCAGGTAGGTCACCCGTTATCAAAACGCGGACATTTTTCTTTTTGCTTAAAATTTTAAGGGCTTCTGTATCCATATCTACAGCGATGACGACCTCGGTAAATACTTTGGATATGGCCCGTGCAGTTTCACCGTCGAGCTTGCCGTTGATGGCGACAATGCCGCCAAAGGCGGAAACAGGATCACAAGCTAAAGCAGCTTGGTAAGCTTCGATCAATGTGTCGGCTTGGGCAACGCCGCACGGATTGGCATGTTTAATAATAGCGACGGTTGGTTTGGCCCCACCCTTTTGCGTGCCAAATTCCGCGACTAATTCAAAGGCTGCATCCGTGTCGTTGATATTGTTGTAGGATAGTTCTTTGCCTTGTACTTGGCGGGCAGTTGCTACACCGGGGCGAGAGTGTCCTGATGTATAGAAAGCCGCAGATTGGTGCGGGTTTTCACCGTAACGTAAAGTCTGGCGAAGCTCCCCGCCTTGAGCAACGTAGTCTGGCGTTTTAATGTTGAGCTGTTCAGCGAACCAATTTGATATCGCCGCGTCATATTGCGCAGTACGCGCATAAGCCTTAGCCGCCAATTTCTTACGAAATTTCGGGCAGGTCGAACCGCCGTGCCCATCCATATCACCGAGTAGTTTTTCAACACTGGCGCTATCGATGCAAACGGCCACATGCTTATGGTTTTTAGCCGCCGCACGTATCATGGCCGGCCCGCCAATATCGATATTTTCAACACAGGTATCATAGCCAGCACCACTAGCTACGGTTTCTTTAAACGGATATAGATTGACAATGAGCAGATCGATTTTTGGGATGTTGTGTTCATCCATAGATGCCATATGATGTTCAATATCTCGGTCGGCTAACAAGCCACCGTGAATTGCTGGGTGTAAGGTCTTTACTCTCCCATCCATCATTTCTGGAAATTTTGTGACACTGGCGACTTCAGTGACTTCAAGACCAGCCTTTTGCAAAGCACGGAAGGTACCGCCAGTTGACAAAAGACGCACACCGAATTTACGCAAGGCAGTTGCTTGCTCAACAAGACGTGATTTATCGGAAACAGAAATAAGGGCAGTTTTAATTTGTGTGAGGCCAGTTTTAGTGGAGGTGGTCATAGCTAACTCTTTTGTGGGATGCTCGTACTTAGATAATATTTTGCAGAGAATCACTTTGGTGGGTTAAAATTGAGCGCTACCATGCTTATGGTTTTTTGGTTAGAGGTTTTTTAGCCAGGTTTTTTTTAGCTAGAGGTTTTTTAGCCAGAGGTTTTTTAGCCAGAAGTTTTTTAGAAAGACTGCCATTTGGTACAAACTCAGGTATCAATATAGCTAAGGCTTTTTTAACACCGCTCCTATCGCGCACCTGAGCAGCGGCAAGAAGTTTGTCTATTTGCTTGGACATAGTTTTCGCATCTTGGGTACTATCAGTGAAGCGGTCGATACCCTTCACATAAGTACTCTCTAGCTTATCATTGTCACTGGTCAACATCTCTTCCATTTTTTCGCCGGGTCGTAAGCCCGTATATTTTATCTTAATATCTTCGCCTGGTACCAAACCGCGCAGGCGGATGAGCTGTTTTGCCAAATGCGTTATGTTGACTGGCTCACCCATATCGAGAACATAGATTGCCGAGACTTCTTTGCGTTGACCGCCGTTAAGAGCGGCCGCTTGAAGCACCAACGCCGCGGCTTCTTCTTTAGTCATGAAAAACCGAGTGACTTCCTTGTCTGTAATCGTAACAGGTCCGCCGTTTGCAATCTGTTTTTCAAACAACGGAATGACGGAACCGTTTGACGCCAACACATTGCCAAATCTTACGGCACTCGAAGACATATTCGCTCCGCTCATCGTACTCGCCATAGTCATCATTTCTGCAATACGCTTACTCGCTCCCATAATGTTATTTGGTGTGACGGCCTTATCCGTTGATATCAAAGTAAAGCTCTCTACGCCGTATTCTAAAGCCAAATCAATAATCACTTTTGTACCGCCTACATTTGTTAACACTGTAGCGATCGGGTTAGCTTCCATCAAAGGCACATGCTTGAGGGCGGCTGCATGTAGTATAATATCCGGTTTTTCTTCTTTGAAAATTTCTTCCATATGGGCTCGGTCACGAACGTCACCAAGATAGCTGCTAAAGGATAAATCTCCAGATAAAGCAAGCGTTTGGTCGATATTGTACAAATTCATTTCTGAGGCATCTACGAGCACGATTTTCTTTGCCTCATGGCCCGCAATTTGTCGCACCAATTCCGAACCAATAGTTCCGCCTGCGCCTGTAATCATAACGATTTTATTTTTCAACAAACGCCCCACGGGTTGCGTGTCCAAAGTTTTTGCGTGCCGTCCGATTAAATCAGCCGCTTCAAAAGGACTGAGGCCATCTTCTCGATTGCCGCTGAGCCGTTCAAGTCTTGTACCAAGGGCAGAGGCAAGTTTAACCAATTTGGCAGCACGTTTCCTATCCGTATGTTTTTCCACCAATATCAATATGGGTTTGGCTCCGTGTAAGCGTTCTATATTTGCCACCACACCCGGAATATCTGATAAATTGCCAATAACAGGAACACCGCGAATAGAGCGTCCCTTATGACCACCTTCAGTTTCGATCAAACCCCGAATATAATGAGGCGTATCCCGTTTTTTTAATGCCTCATCACGCATATAGCTATGCAAAATGTGTGATCGCCCTATTATGATTGCAGGCGGTTTCCGGCGCTGCCCACCTCTAAATAATGCCCTGATATCACCGTTGCAGTAAACCATTACGAGTGCACGACTGGCTACTAGCATGAAGAAAAAGAAACCGGCCGAAATAAAAGGTACTGAACGTGGTAAATGCTCTGCACGGCCAAAAAATAAAAACAATATGACTAAGGTAAGGATATTGGCCCATATAACTGCACCAAACAAAATACGGACATCATCCAAGGACATAAATCGCCAGACCGCACGGTTTGCACGAGTTACCATCCACACGACAAGACATGCGAAGGCAAAAATGATAGTGGTACGAATATCAATTTGTTCTGGCGCTAATTTACCTTCGTACAAGAACCGTAAACGCATGACGCCGTACATACAGGCCGCTCCGAGAAACACATCATAGAATGTTAGCAAGGTTTTGGTTATCCATGGTGCCAATTTGCGAGAACGATTATGCATTAGTCTTGGTTCCGCTCGCTGTTTCTACATTTCCCATACGCTTAATTGTCCAACGTACTCGGTTAGACCGAGTTTGCCCATCACTATCCCCATAAGCTTTGCCGTATATGACCAATTGCTCAGAACGTTTTGGGCGATACCCTTCTGCCAAGTACACAGATTTTTCTAGCTGTAATGGACCGCCGTCCGCCCTAAAACGCCAACCAACACCGCCGGGCTGTATCAGTAATGCACTATGTTGGTCTTGGGCTAATGTAACCTTTACGCTTGGGTGCAGATGAAAGCGGATAGCAAAGGGAATTTGATCGCGCCGCAAAGGATCTTCGCCGAGCGGCACATAGAGTTGATCCTCACCGCGTATATCCGTACCCGTCAAATCCATATAAAGTCTACGCCTGTGACACAAACCATAGGACTTCAAATACCCATTATGGTTTGCCTCTAGCCAAGTTCCGGTCTCTTGCTCATTGCGGGCGCAACTTACACCGCCAGCATCTTTTGCAATAGCTACACCAAGTAATTTCGCAGACAGGCCGGATTCGAGTAATTCTCCAGCGTCTCTGTTATCCAGTATCAATGTTGTATGCGCAGCTGTTGCCCTCATGGATTGTCGCCATTGCTCCGGTTGTCCAGTATTCCAACCACAATTTACAAAGAGCTGTCCTGCAGGGGTTGACATTTCCATTGCCAACGGCGCCAAATGCGCATCCAAATCATATGGGCGCGGTGCGGCATCCCCGCAATCAATCATCACAGTGTTTCCACTGCGCTCCAGTTTCTGAAACTTTGTGTGCTGAGAATAGCCAAAAAACTTTGGTTTTATTTTAGCGCGAGCCAGCACCGTTTTAGTGGTCCTTGGGCTTCCCGTTCCGCCACCGTGAAAGCTAAATTGGTGCCCATCAGCCGTAGAGAAAAACGAAGCAATAGGTGCCATACGGTCTATGGCGCGGCGTATTTCCTTGGACCCAGCAAGGCCGCGTGCATCCAATGCTTCTTCGGTTTGGATTAATATTTTGAGCGCCTCTAAGGCTTGCGCAGGGGAACGACTTATATGCCCTCCATCAGCCAAAATTTGTTTTTCCAATTCATCATCAAGTAAATCAAGCCCTCGGTCCAAGAAACCTTCTTGCTTACCGTCAAGACATGCGCCTGCTATCACAAAACAAGCTGCAGCCTTTAATCGGCATATACCTTGGGGTGTATGGTTATATACTTTACGCAAACGATTGATTTGGCTCGATAAGCTTGCCCGACGTGCCTCTGCTTCTCCATTTCCTTTTTTTCTGCCAAGCAGTGCCTGCCAATTAGTAAGCCAAGCATAAACACGATTGGTCAAAATATCTTCGCGCCATGCAAACGGATTCCATTTACCGTAAACTGCAATCCAGCGGTCAACTAAATACCGTG
>JAJFFM010000191.1 GCA_021776675.1 Robiginitomaculum sp. | reverse complement strand
CGGAGCTTGGCGGTCACCCTTTCGCCCCTATACCGGCCTTAATCTGAAGCGGTTAAAAAAATACGTTCATGGGGTCGATTTGGGTCCGTTGCAGCCGAGGTTGCCGGAGGTCTTGCGGACCAAGGACAAGATTATCGACCTTGCGCCGACGGTTTTCCTGGACCGGTTCGAGGCCGTAATGGCTGGGTCCGCCAAGACCGCCAAGCTGGAGTCCGGCACGTTCCGTTTGATCGGCCGCCGGCATCTTCGCGACAATAATTCCTGGATGCATAACAGCAAACGGCTTGTGAAGGGAAAGGGCCGCTGTACCGTCATGATGCATCCCGAAGATGCGGCAATATTGGGCACGCAAGATCAGCAGACCGTGCGTGTGCGTTCCCGTGTCGGCGTGATCGAACTTCCGCTCGAGGTCTCGGCGGACATCATGCGCGGCGTGGTTTGCGTTCCCCACGGCTACGGTCACAACCGCCCGGACACGCGTCTTTCCGTCGCCGAGACGACCGCCGGTGAAAGCGTGAACGATATTACCGACGAGATGCTCATCGACGAACTGACCGGCAATGCAGCCTTCTCCGGGCAATTGGTAAGCATCGAACCCCTACCGGCGCGCGCCTGAAGCCATGCGAACGCCGGTACAGAGACGGATCACCTCGACGACCACGGTCACCTTGGAGCCGGTCGACCCAAAAGACGGCATCGCCGGCCCCCTGATTGCCATCAACTGGTTCAACACCCGTTGGACATGGCTTTACACCCTGTACAACTTTCTCGCTGCGAAGCCGCTCGCCAAGATTGGCGGCAAGGTGTTTCTTAAGGCCAAACTCCGGCACACGATCCACGGCGCTGCCGATGCCGGCCGCGAGCTTTTACTGGTCGTGCAATATCCTTCGGGCGACGCCTTCCTCGGTTTGCTTGCCAATCGTCTGTTTCAAGCCGTCAGTGTCCTTCGCGTTCTCGCGGTGAAGGATTTCTCCTTTGTCTTTCACAACAGGCAAGACAACCAAGCAGCGTTTGACATCAAGACTGGCAGATACGCAGGTGACAAAGTCTATGCGGTGCATCATTTCCGCTCGCCGGATCCTCTTCGCAAAGGGCTCTCGAAGGTTTCGGCGCTTGCCGCGGCGTCGAAAATCTCATTGTTTTTCGCAAGCGAGAAGGCGGCGGTGGTGTTGATCGATACCGGTCGTGGGCGACGCCAGATGATGCCGTTCGAGACCCACCAGCTGCTCATTTTCGAAGGTGATCGCCATGCGGCGCTGGAGGATTTCCTCACCGCGCCGGCGTACCGGGAATTCTCGGCGCATTTGCAATCGTCTTACATCGGCGTGTTCGATCGCATCATGTAGGGCAATCCCCAGAAGTCAGCCTGGCGGTTGGCAGGGCTATTTAGAGAACGGTGGAGATCAAAATGAAGGCGGGTTTACCGGCAAAAACGATCCTCATCACCGGTGTGTCCACGGGGATAGGGTTTGACGCCGCACGCTATCTGATCGGCAAGGGTTATTTCGTGTTCGGCAGCGTTCGCGACAATGCTGCAAAGGCACGGCTGGAGAATACGTTTTCCGCGGAGAATTTCAGAGCGCTCCTGTTTGACGTTACCGATCAGGCCGCAATCGCCGCCGCCGCAAGGGAGGTGGAAACCGCGCTGGACGGCAATTATCTCACCGCGCTTTTCAACAATGCCGGGCTGGCCGTCGGTGGTCCCCTGCAATTGCTGGAGGACGACCGGTTCCGCCATCAAATCGAGGTCTGCCTGTTTGGCGTCCGCAATACGACGAATGCGTTTCTGCCCCAACTCGGCGCCCATCCGAGCCGCAATCGGGCGGCAGGGGACCGGTCCGCGAACGCGCCGGGCAAGATCATCAATATGAGTTCCCTATCGGGCATCTTGAACACGCCGATGAACGGCGCCTATTGCGTCGCCAAGCATGCGCTGGAGAGCCTCGGTGAGGTCTATCGCAGAGAGCTCATCCAATACGGTATCGATGTTGTGTCGATCCGGTCCGGTCCGATTGCTTCGTGCATATGGGACAAGAATATCGATGTCATGGCCGCCTATGCCGGCACCGATTACCGCACCATGGCCGCCAGCTCCCGGCGGATCATGATTGCCGCGCAAAAGGATGCTTTTCCCGCTGAAACGATCTCGAAGCTGGTCCACAAGATTATCGAGTCGCGGCGGCCGAAATGCGCCTACATCGTGAACAAAAACAAATGGATTCCCACGCTCCTGGCCAATTACCTGCCTGCCCGTTTCGTCGACCGGCTGATCTGGAGATCTTTGAACGCACGGAATACGAACGTTTATTGCAATTAATCGAGCTAGCCGGCTACCAAGACAAGATTTGTGGCGCTTCGTTTGTTACAATCAATCGCGACTTTTGGAACCTTGGATATGAATCATAATCATCGCGTCACTGCGAAGGGTGTCAATTGTTTCGAAATGCGCTGATACTGGCCGCGATTTCGCGACTCAATTGCATGAGGTTTCCACTCATTGCGACGACGACTGACTCTATTTCCTGGCTGGAAGATCGGTACGTAAAGTTTGATTTCTGTGAGTAAAGCAGTTCGCGGCCATCGCCTTTGAAAATGTTCCAACGCGTACTGAGGGTGCTTTGACCTTGTGCGTTGGTATCGAACTGGGCGACCTGGAGGTTGACTTGAAAATCAACGGTTACAGGACGGCGCCAGGGGAATTGGAAAATATGATCTGTCGCTAACAACGAAGACAAGTTTTGGACGAGCACTCTGGTAAAGCCGTCCTTGAGGGGTTCCGCCCACTGATCCAGATCATTTATATCCAACCGATGGCGTGACGCGAGGGTGACGATTTGGGTTCGATCAAGATGGGCCGGCAGAAGAACAGGACCCACACCAATTGTAAGACGTTTTCCCCCTTTCGGTGCCGACGCCTGCTCAACCAAGTCTGGTAAAGAAGATAAAACATAGTATCGCCCGGGCTCAGACGGTCCAACACCGCAACTCGCAAGGGCACTGCCCAACAAAATCAACCAGCCTGCTATAAACAATCGTCGCAAATCGTTGTTCACTGTCCTGTTCTCCCGCTCTTACCGTAGATCAATGCATTCGGATTGCTCTCTAGGTATTCCGCAAACAGCCGAACGGATCTCGCAGCGGACTTCAATTCTTCCAGCATCGTTTCAACGTCGTATCGTAACGGCGATCCGGTATCGATTGCCTCTCGTACCGTCCTCAATGTCAAATTGGCCTCGCTTAACGCGGCTTCCGCCTGCGGAGATAGCGTCGTGTCGATGTTGGCAACAACCCGGTTAATGGTTGTCAACGCTTGATCCAAACTTTTGATAGCGTGTGGAATTTCCTTCGAACCGATAAGCCGTTCCGCGCTTTTTACGGTGCGGGTGAGACTTTCGGTCAATTCCTCCAGCGGCAGTGCCGCGATTTTATTCAATACCGCGGTTACGGAGCCCTTGATTGCGTCGAGGTCACTTGGAATTGTCGGAATTTCTGGAATGGAATTAGAATCGCCCTTGAATTCGGCTTTCGTCTCGGGGTGCATTCCCAGATCAACAATCAAAGCGCCTGTTAACAGGCTAGCCGTGGTCAATCGCGCGCGAAGACCTTGTTTGATGAAGGCCCCGATCATGTTTCGATGGATCTGATCGGTGATTTTCTGCCCCTGTTTTAAGTTCAACAGCGAAACCCGCTGGGGTTCGAGCATGACCAAAACCGCAATTCGGGAGGTCTTTGTTTCAAGGTTAACTTCCAGCCGTATGTCCTTGACTTCGCCGACCTTGATACCACGCAACTCAACCGGTGCGCCGATGTTTAGGCCCCGAACCGACGCATCGAAGTAGAGAACCCAGGGAAAACTCAAGACAAACCGGGCTTCTTCGATTTCTTTTTCGTTATCGTAAAGTATGAAATTTGTTTTCTCTGGACTCGGATCTTTACCGAGCAGTTCGGCCTGCGTATCGAACGCGATACCACCTTGAATCAAGGACTGAAGCGATTCCGTTTTGACCTTCATGCCATCCGCATCCATTACAACTTCGAAACCGCTAACATTCCAAAAGCGTGAATTTTCGCGGACATGATTGAAGTGCGGTGCATGTATGAAGACGTGCACGAATATTTCCCTGCCGTCATCCGACATTTTGTAACCGAGAACCTCGCCGACATTAAGGCCGCGGAAATACACGGGCGAGCTGCGGCTGTAGGAACCCAGTCTTGTTGTTCTGAGTATGTATTCGCGTCCCGGCGAGTTGGATGCCACAACGGGCGGTATTTCTATGCCAACAAATTCGTACTTTGCCGCGCTGCCCGCTCCCGGATCGATTTCGATATAAGCGCCCGAAACCAAGGTTGAAAGGCCGGAAATTCCCGTCACGTCCAGTCGAGGGCGAATGACCCAGAACCGCGTCGTCTCCGTCAGAAAAGCTTCGGCCTCCTTTTTTATTTCCGCCGTAACGACGATACCCGAAAGGTCTTCCTTGATGCGGACGGTCTTAACGAGCCCGATTTCGACCTGCCGGAATTTTATCTTGGTTTTTCCTTCCTCAAGACCATCGGCGGACTCAAAGGCGATCGTAATCGTAGGCCCTTGCTGTCCGATAGTATGGAAAATGAGCCATGCACCGACCGCCAACGCCACGGCGGGGAAAATCCAAATCGGCGATATCCGAAATCCGCCACCGATCTTCGGCTTCGCTAGGGTCGAATCCGTTTGTTCCACGTCGTTAGTCATCCTTTGCCGCTCCACGATCCCAAATCAATCGGGAATCAAAACTCATAGCGGACAGCATCGTAAAAATCACAACCGCCGCAAAAGCGACAGCGCCTGGTCCCGCTTCAATCGTTGCCACGGCATCCAGTTTTACGAGCGCGACCAATATTGAAATCATGAAGATGTCGATCATGGACCACCGACCGATAAATTCAGTCAGCCGGTAGGCCGCCGTGCGCTCGCGTTGCCGCCAGTCCGAGTCCGCATGTACGGAAAGCAGCAGGAAAAGTAAAATAACGATCTTCAAAATGGGCACGAATACGCTGGCGAAAAAGACAAGGGTCGCGATTGGCCACTGCCCGGCCTCGATCAGATGTATCACGCCCGAAAGAATCGTGTCCGGTGCGCCTTGTCCAAACGAAATTACGGTCATTATGGGATAGATGTTCGCTGGGATATAAAAAATCGCCGCCGCGATCAGCAACGCCCAAGTTCGCGATAGGCTATTCGGTTTGCGATGATGGAGTTGGGTGTCGCAGCGCGGACATTTGTGCCCATGCTCCTCCGGTTTACCCGGCGAAGCCAAGCCGCATGCATGGCACCCGGTTAAGTTTTCATCGGTTCCGGAATGTGGAACAGCGGTATGCTCCTTTCCGATCCTTTGCCATAGAGGCTCGGCATGCAACGTTAAATTCGTCGCCGCGACGACGAGTATCAGCACGGCAAAGGCGTAAAACCCAGGCTCCAGTACAATATCGGCAAAGTCCGTCAGCTTCACGATCGCAACCAAGGCGCCCAACATATAAACTTCCATCATAGCCCATGGCCGTATGGCAACGATCCAACGGAGTACGCGAACCGACTGCCAGGGTTTAAAACCCAACCGCAGAGGCATAATGAGGTAGAGAGTCAGCGCCAGACTGAAAAAAGGCAGACAAATGCTGGATAGAAACACAATTATCGCCAATTCCCCAAACCCGGCACGCCAGAACTCGGCGGAGCCGGAGATCAGGCTGCTGGTTTGCCCCCTTCCTTCCATCTCAAAGGTCAGGAAAGGTGAGAAATTGGCGACAAGGATGAGCAACATTCCAGTGATCGCCAATGCCAGAGGACGATCAAGATCGTCGCGCAGCGTGCCGTACAGGTGCGCTTCGCAACGCATGCATTTTGCACGCTGTGCCCGGTTCAGTGGCGTGTAAGCATGCGCGAGATCGCACTCATGGCACATCACCACGGTGGGATGTGTGGAGACATGCCCGCCGGTAGCCACTATTTATTTTGCAAACTTCAATACGACGGCACCAATTCCACCGGCAATATTCAGACCCTCTTGCCCGGAGATACTGAGCGGCTGCAAGGAAATTGAATTTCCGCCACCGACCAGAACATTTCCCCCAAGACCTGCCCCCGCGGTTGCTTCCACGGTCGCGCCGACATA